>CAZTDA010000008.1:0-16534 GCA_964612155.1 uncultured Eubacteriales bacterium
ACAAGATTTATACCGAGGCCGAGATCAAGTCCCGTTACGAGATCATCCTCGAAAATTATGTCAAGGTCATCAACATCGAAGCACTGACGATGATCGATATGGTTGACAAAGAAATTCTCCCGGCTATCAGTGGCTATACCGCTCAACTCTGCGAGACCGCCGAGTTGAAAAAGGGCCTGAAGTGCGTTGCGGGTTACGAGACCAAAACCGCTTTAAAACTCTCTGAACTCAGCGATGCGATTCTCGCAAGCTGCGAAACGCTCAAAGAAGGCATTGCCGAACTTAAGGGACTTTCCGAGTCGCTTGAAGGAGCAGAATTCTGCAAAGATACCCTCATCCCCACCATGCAAAAACTGCGCGCCTCGTGTGATGCAGCCGAGTGTCTGACATCTGCAGACGCCTGGCCGCTGCCGAGTTACGGCGAACTGCTGTTCGGCGTCAGATAACTCAATCAATTAACCTGTTTTAAACGAAAACGCCCTTCGGGGCGTTTCCGTGCTATGACCCCCTATTCGCAGCCGAATCCAAATTGCGTTTTGGGTTTTAGTCCCGTAAACAGGGTAGAATCATATTACTTAAAGCAACCATATGAACGGGGGTTTTTCAGTTTGTGCACCATCATCGGTTTTACCGAAAGCACCATTTCTAAGAGCGAGGTCTCCCGCTGTCTTGAATGTACCGGGCGACGCGGACCCGACGGAGAACGGATTGAGAACGCCGGAAAAGGGCTGATCGGTTTCCAGCGGCTTTCGATCATGGGTCTTACGCCGGAGGGGATGCAGCCGTTTTCGCTGGGAACCAGCAAAGTGGTCTGTAACGGCGAGATTTATGGATTTCGCCCCATTAAAGAGCAATTGGCAAAAAAATATACCTTTAAAAGCGAGAGCGACTGCGAAATTTTGCTGCCGATGTACCGTGAATACGGTTTAAAGATGTTTTCAATGCTCGATGCCGAATTTGCGCTGATTCTTTATGACGGCGAAAAAGACGAATTCGTCGCCGCCCGCGACCCCATCGGTATTCGGCCGTTGTTTTACGGAAAACGCGGTTCGGGATTGGTGTTTTCGAGCGAGGCGAATAACCTTGCGGGTATCTGCGAACGGATTTATCCGTTCCCGCCGGGCTGTTATTACGCCAACGGAGAATTCACCCGTTACTGTGACATCGCAAAACCGGAGACGGTGATCACCTCAGACGTCGAAACTGTTTGCAAGAATATCCATGATAAACTAATCGCAGGCGTGAGCAAGCGATTGGATTCCGACGCACCGCTCGGGTTTTTACTCAGCGGCGGTCTGGACAGTTCTCTGGTGTGCGTCATCGCCGCCAGAGAACTCAAAAAGCCCATCAGAACTTTTGCTGTCGGCATGACGACCGACGCCATTGACCTCAAATACGCCAAAGAAGTCGCCGAGTACATCGGCAGCGAACACACCGAGTTTTATATGACCGACGACGAGGTGCTTACGGTTTTACCCGAGTTGGTTCGCTCGTTGGCCACTTACGACATCACCACCATTCGCGCCTCGATCGGCATGTATATCCTGTGCAAAAAAATCCGCGAGGCGACCGATGTGCGCGTGCTGTTGACCGGGGAGATTTCGGATGAGATGTTCGGTTATAAATACACCGACTTCGCACCGAGTCCCGAGGCGTTCCAAACCGAGGCCGAAAAACGCATCCGCGAACTGTACATGTACGATGTGCTGCGCGCCGACCGCTGCATCTCCTCGCATTCGATGGAGGCCAGAGTCCCGTTCGGCGACCTTGATTTGGTCAAGTATGTGATGTCGCTCGACCCCAAGATTAAAATGAATACTTACGGCATCGGCAAATACCTGCTGCGCCATGCCTTTGAGGGTGACTGGCTGCCCGAGTCGATTTTGATGCGCCAAAAAGCCGCCTTCTCCGACGCGGTCGGCCATTCGATGGTCGATGTGCTCAAGGCCTATGCCGAACAACGCTATACCGACGAGCAGTTTACGCGGCTTTCGGCCAAGTACAGCCATGCCAGACCCTTTACAAAGGAATCTCTGCTCTATCGGGAATTGTTTGAACGCTTCTACCCCGGACAAGCCGAGATGGTCGTCGATTTCTGGATGCCTAACAAGACCTGGCCGAACTGCGCGGTCAACGACCCGTCGGCGCGTGTGCTCGCCAACTACGGCGAAAGCGGAAAATAATTAATAACGCATATAAAAACATAGAAAAGCGTGAAAAACGAGGAAGAACAGATAAAACACCGGCGCGGCCAATTGGCCGCGCCGGTGTTTTGTTTTGCGGGTAGGGGCGCACCTGTGTGTGCGCCCGTTTGGTATCATTGGTATCATTTGAATTCGAGCGCGCACGCAGGTGCACCTCTACGGGGGGAACCACCCCGTCATGAACATTCGCATGGTTCATGCCACCCCTCCACAGAGGGGAATTTTTAATACATGATCGCCTTATGTGATATAGTTACAGAATAAAAGCGGCGGTGTATTTATAATTTTATATACCCATAAAACCGAGAGGAAGCGGCTTTATGTCAAAACCGGTAAACAGATGCGATTTTTCGTAAAATGGTGTATAATAAAGGCAAGTAGACATTAACAGCTTGAAACGGCACTTGATTTTCGGAACTCGCGGTACATGAAAATTTTCGAAAGGTCGGTATCAACATATGAAAAAAGTTGTTATCATCGGCGGCGTTGCGGGCGGCGCGACCTGTGCGGCACGGCTGCGCAGATTGGACGAGAGCGCAAATATCGTGATTTTAGAGCGCGGGGAATACATCTCCTACGCCAACTGCGGGCTGCCCTATTATGTCGGCGACGTGATCAAAAACCGCGCCGCGCTGCTGCTGCAGACCCCCGAGGCGATGAAGAAAAAATATAACATCGATGTGCGCGTGAAAAACGAGGTTGTCTCCATCGACCGCGCGAAAAAGGAAGTCACCGTCAAGCGGGTGGACACCGGTGAGACCTATGCCGAGCCGTATGATACGCTGGTCATCTCGACCGGCTCTTCGCCTGTGCGTCCGCCGATTCCCGGTATCGACTCCTCTCGCATCCAGACCCTTTGGACTGTGCCAGACACCGACCGCATTCGCGCATTGGTGCAGGATCAGGGCGTCAAGACCGCGGCGGTTATCGGCGGCGGTTTCATTGGATTAGAGATGGCAGAGAACCTGCGGCACGCCGGGGTCGAGGTCAGTTTAATTGAGGCGCTGGATCAGGTGCTGTCGCCGATCGACTTTGAGATGGCGCAGTTGTTACATGAAAACCTGTTGCAAAACGGCGTCAAGCTCTTTTTGGGCGACGGCGTGAGCACATTCACTAATAACGAACACGATGTGACCGTTACGCTGAAAAGCGGTAAGACCGTCACCGCAGAACTCGTGATTTTATCGATCGGCGTGCGCCCGAACGGAGAGCTTGCCAAGGCGGCGGGGCTGAACGTGAACGTGCGCGGCGGCGTGATTGTCGATAAGACCCTCAAAACCTCTGACCCGAATATCTATGCCGTGGGCGATGTGATTGAGGTCGAGGATTTTACTTGGAAAGAGCCGACAATGATCCCGTTAGCGGGTCCCGCAAACAAGCAGGGCCGAATCGCCGCAGACAACATCAACGGCGCGAGCGTGACCTATGAAGGCACGCAGGGCACTTCGGTCGCAAAAGTATTCGATCTGACCGCCGCCTCGACCGGCGCGAACGAAAAGACGCTGATTAAACGCGGACTGATCAAGGGCAAGGATTATGAATTTGTTATTATCACGCAGAACTCGCATGCCGGATATTATCCGGGCGCAGTTCCGCTGACTTTGAAGATGTTGTTCTCGATGGACGGCAAAAAGATTTTCGGCGCGCAGATCGTGGGCAAGGATGGCGTCGATAAGCGTATTGACACGCTCTCGACCGCGATCCGTCTGGGTGCAGGCGTCCTTGATCTGCAAAACCTTGAATTCGCATATGCGCCGCCGTATTCCTCGGCAAAAGACCCCGTGAACATGGCCGGATATGTCGCTCAAAACGTGCTCGAGGGCAAGGTCACTTTCTCCGCATGGGATGTGCTTGAAAAAAAAACGGACGTGATCGCGCTTGATGTGCGCGAAGATGCCGAACTGATGGCATTCTCATTGCCGACCGCAAATATGAAGCACATTCCGCTGGGACAGCTGCGCAGCCGTCTTGGCGAACTGGACAAAACCAAGGAGATTATCACGTTTTGCGCCATCGGTGTGCGCTCGTATAACGCGGCGCGGACTTTGATGGAGAACGGTTTTAAAAACGTCAAGCTCTATCCGGGCGGCACCAAGTTTTATCAGTCGACCCATTATCAGCCCGACATCACCCCGATTGCACAGGCGAGCATTTCCGACAGCGGGCATGTGGATACCAAAGACATCCCGAAAGCGTCGATGCGCCTTGATTGCAGCGGCATGCAGTGCCCCGGCCCGATCATGAAGGTGTTTGAGACCATGCGCGACATGCGCGACGGTGATGTGGTCGAGGTCTCGGCGTCCGATCCGGGCTTTGCGCGGGATATCGTGGCGTGGACACGGCGTACCAACAACACGCTCGTAGCCAATGAGCGGCGCGGCAATGACTATGTAGCGCTCGTGAAAAAAGGCACTGCCAATACAACCACTCCGGCGGTCAAAGACAGCGCCGAGGGCAAGACGATTATCGTATTCTCGGGCGATCTCGACAAGGTGCTCGCCAGCTTTATCATCGCGAACGGCGCGGCGGCCATGGGCAGGCCGGTGACGATGTTCTTCACCTTCTGGGGCTTGACCGTACTGCGTAAACCCAAACGCCAAAAGGTTAAAAAGACCTTTATGGAGGCGATGTTCGGGGGCATGCTGCCGCGCGGCAGCAAAAAGCTGAAGCTGTCGCGAATGAATATGGGCGGCATGGGCACCGCGATGATGAAAAAGATCATGGGCGACAAACGGGTCGATTCACTCGAAGAACTGATCCGCAAGGCCATGAAGGCCGGCGTCAAGATCGTGGCCTGCACAATGAGCATGGATGTGATGGGCCTCAAGGAAGAAGAACTCATCGAGGGTGTAGAGCTCGGCGGCGTGGGCGCTTATCTCGGCGACGCGGAAGAGTCGAATGTGAATTTGTTTATATAAAATATACGGAAAACTGTAATCATAAGCGAAAAAAGCGACCTTATCGCATGCGATAAGGTCGCTTTATGCATCGACACGGAGCGCCGAGTCGTCGCTCCCTACGGGGTTGTTCCGATGGGCGATCACGAATCGCCCCTACTGTCCGTTCTGTTCAAGCTTTTCTGTCTCAAATCGGCTGCAGCGGCTCTTAATAAATCGGCCGCATCTTGAGGCAAAAACGGCAGAATGACATCATAGAAAATATCCGAATCTTTCACAAAAGCCCCGTTTACATAAATATTCCATGCTTTACCGTCATAACCCCATATAGCGACATCATATAACTTATGGCCCAATTTCGTCGTAAACACATAATAGACAAGCAAATCAAAGTCGCTCTCTTGTTTGGGTATTAATGGTTCATTGCTTAATTTTTCAAGTAAATCAATATGCTTTTCTAAATCGCTGCCTTTGACTACTATTTTATAATCGTATAATCCTCCTTTTATATCATTAATAGTTATATTCCATTCCGCTAAACCATGAGAGTGCCAAAAATAAATCGTCAAACGGAGATTTGAGAGATCGCCCCTTTCGACGATTTCGGAGAATGTATGCCTTCTGTCGATATTATAGACAAGGGAAATGGAGGTCAAAATCAGAAAGACCAGAATTCCCAAAATAATACGCTTTTTTGCGTTCAATTCGATTCCTCCGTTGTTTAATTTTTAAAAAGAAGCTACTTAGTTATAAGATGTTTCCTGTTTCATTTCGGCTGCAAGCGATCTTAATTCATCGGCTTCATCTTTAGGCAGAAACGGCATGATGATATCATAATAAATATCCGCTTCTTTGACGGCAATCCCGTTTACGTAAATACTGCCGCCGCTGCCCCACAGAGCGACTTCATATAACTTACGGTGCAGCAACGTTTCAAACACATAATAAATATGACAATCTAAGCAGGTCTTTTGTTCATACGGTATTAACGGTTCATTGATTAATTGATTGAGTGAATCCTTATATTCGTTTAATTTGCTGCCGTCAATTTTAATTTTATAATCGTAATTTTTAAATACATCGGGGTTTACCGGCATTTGTATTGAGAAATCGGGGTGTGCAAAATAAATCGTTAAATTAATAGATGAGATATCATCGCTTTCGATCATTTCAGCGAATGGTTTCAGGCCGTCGACGTAGTAAACGGTCAAACCGGCAAAACCGGCGACGGTTAGCAAGAACAAGATCAGAAGTCCTAAAAGGATGCGTTTTATCACACGCACAGTGATTCCTCCACGCTCTTTTTTAATACTCACTCACGATCATAATTACATATTACATAATATTACAAATACAAATAAAAATCAACCGGCCTTGAATAAGACCGGTTGTAAAATCCTTAATATGCCCGAACTAGTTCCATCACGGTTTGTTCCCAGACCTCTAAATGGGCGGGGTTGTGGGCAACGCTGCTGATATCCTTGAGGGTGAGTTCGCAGGTGCAGTTGTTGCGAGTGCAGGCGTCGAGCAGGTGCTTGACTTCGTTACGGATGACCTCGCGGTCAAAGGCCGCACCCACATTGGCGGGGTTCGGTTTCAAGGCAACGACATAATCTTTACCGATGGCATCGGCGGCAATATTGACATCGGCCCAAGGGGTGATGGAGATTTTGCGCAGGCGGGGGATTTTTTTGACGATGTCGATCTTTTTGTCGAGCGGTTCGCAACAGCCGTAATAGACCAAGCCGAACGGCTCCATCAGACGCTTTTCATATTCGATTTCGAATTCCTCGTGCATCTCTTTGGAGACGCTGGCGAAAATCTGCGCCGTGCCCCGCCCCCAGACATTTTTGCGCAGCACGGGCTGATCGGGTTCGGTGACGAGTTCGTCGCACAGCGACGCGGTGCAATGAAGAATCAGCGGGTCGCGGTCCAAAAGCCCCAATTCCTCATACTGCCGATACTGTTCGGTGTACATCTGCGTCATCTTTTCCATCATCGCGTGGCAGTGTTCGGGGCGGTCAACCAGATCCATCAGCAGATTGGTCACGCCGCGGTAGGTCGCGATATTGTCCCAGGGGACGATATAACAGCCGTAGCCCGTGAGCTGAATCGGGATGATGTCGCCGATGGCAGCGTCAAGTTTTTGTTGGATGGCGCGCGTGGCCTTTTCCTCGTATGTTACTTTGGGGATTTTCAATTTATCAATATCCTCGGGGTTAGCGAGTTGGTCGACATATTCATGCGATTTGATGTTGTTGCCGTCCCCGGTCTCGATGGTTTCCTCGACCACGGGCAGCCAACCCCTCTCGCCGCCGACAATCTTTTCGACGGGGATATAGGGCGGGATAATCATATCGCAGGGATAATGACGCCATTTATAAAGCATCCGGCGCATGTGTTGCTCGGCTCTGCGAAAGTCCGGATCGGTGCAATATAAAGTCAGTTCGCCGTCGGTGTTCAGTTCGCACCACGGCTCTTCGTTGATCAAAACGACCGGGCGGATCATGTGCAGACCGTTGACCGCACGGTGGAGTTTGGCGTTTTCGGCGTTGCGCGGATGAGCGGCGACCTCGGCGTATTCATTGGCAAGGGCTCTTAAAATATCTCTTTCGGTGGGCATGGCGGTTCCCCTTTCGGTTGGCTGTAATTGCTCTATTATAGCGAGTTGGCTCTATAAAAACAAGAGGCCGATTGGATGACAAAATGTAGGGGCGCACCTGAGTGTGCGCCCGCAATCAATTAAGAAAGGTTCTTCCTCGTTAAATATACTCGTATTTAAATGTCCCTCATTTTTCAAAAGAGGTGGTTTTTAAATATGTAGGAAAAAGATATAGACAGGCGCACACGCAGGTGCGCCCCTACCGTTTAATTAAAATATCCACCGCATCGATGTACCCTTGAAAGTGCTTGCCCGCAATCGTGGCAATACAGGCCTCGGAGGTAAAAGAGAGCCGGCGGTATGTTTCACGTTTTGAGATATCCGAAAGGTGTACTTCGACGGCCTTGATGCCGATGGCTTTAATCGCATCGGGGATGGCGACGCTGGTGTGGGTGTAGGCGGCCGGATTGATGATCAAGCCGTCATAAATCCGATAAGCGGCCTGAATGCGGTCGACGATTGCGCCCTCATGATTGGATTGGTAGAAGTCGACCTCAACGCTTTTTCCGTCGCAATAATTTCTGACAAGCGTTTCGAGGTCGGACAGGGTCTGATGTCCGTAGATATCCGGCTCGCGAACGCCTAGTAAGTTTAAATTCGGGCCGTTGATGACCAACAGTTTCATAATTTCAAATCCTCCTTGATTTGAGCAGCGGTTTGTGCGAGGTCGGCGGTTTTATAGGTGAAATCGCTCCATGCCTTATATAAAGGTAGGCGTTCGGCGTAGAGCTGTTCGATGCCTGTTGAGAGGGACAGCGGGCGGCCTGCGGTGTCGAGTTTCGACAGGTCGGTGTCTAAAAAGACGCTTACGCTGTTTTGGCGGATCAGATCGAGGTTTTCGGGCGTTTTGACGATGCCGCCTCCCGTCGCAATAATCAAGCTGCTCTCTTTGCTGACTTCCCGCAGGGCTTCGGTTTCGAGCTGCCGAAAATACGGCTCGCCGTACTTTGCAAAAATCTCGGGGATTTCCATGCCCGCTTTTTCACGGATGAGGTCATCGGTGTCGGCGACTTTGCGTCCGGTCAACTCGGACAGGAGATTGGCGACGGTGGTCTTGCCGCAGCCGGGCATACCGATCAAAACGATATTCAGGGTTTGGCGGCGGATTTCATCGGTGATCGTCTCGACAAGGTCTTTCGGCAATGTTTGATTCAAAAACAACTCTCCCGCGCGAACCCCTTGCGCGACGAGCATCGAGAGGCCGTTCCGGGCGGGAATCCCCAATTTTTCGGCCTGTAAAAGCAATGCGGTTTTGGCGGGGTTATAGATCAAATCAAGCACGAGTCGGCAATTCGGGAACAGCGACAGTTCGGCGGGGGAGTCGCCGTTATTGGGGTACATGCCGAACGGCGAGGTGTTGACAATCAGCGCGGTGTCGGGATGGCGGGCAAGGGTCTCGGGGGTGTTTTCCTTGTGCGTGATCACGGTAAAGGGAATTTCGCAGTCGGCAAGCACCTTTTGTACCGTTTGGGAAGAACCGCCGCTGCCGAGTATCAGCGCTTTTTTGCCCTTTAGCGTTTTTGCGTCGCTCCCCAGTTGATAAATAAAGCCGTCATAATCGGTGTTGTCGCCGTACCAGCTGCCATCCGGAAGCCGAAGCATGGTGTTGACGCTGCCGATGGCCTTGGCACGTTCCGAGATGTCTAGACAGAGCGGTATGACGTCTTTTTTATAAGGAATCGTCACATTAAACCCGTCGAGGTCGGTGGTCTGCACAAATTCGCCCACCTGTTCCGGCTCGAGCGGATAAAGCTTGTATTCGTAATCGCCGATTTGGTTGTGAATTGCGGGCGAAAAGCTGTGGACAAGGGTTCTGCCGATCAAACCGAATCTCAATTAAATCACCTCGGTATAGCTGCCCAGATATTTGAGTTTGGCGACCGCACCCGTCAGGTCGTCGAAAATGCGTAAAAACTCGTCGGAATAGACCGAGACATCGAGGTCGAAATAGAACATGAATTCGAAATCGGTGTTGGCGAGCGGTCGGCTTTCGAGCTTAATCAGGTTGATACCGAGGGCGTTAAAACGGGACAATACATGATAAAGGGAGCCCTTGCGGTTGGGCAGCACCATCATCATGCTGCTGCGGCTGGCGCCGGGATAGATTTCAAGCCGCTTGGAGATGCAGATAAAACGGGTGTAGTTGCTGCCCTGATCCTGCACCGATTCACGCAAGCAGTCGAGCCCGTAGAGTTCGGCGCAGCTGCGTGAGGAAAGCGCGGCGATGTCATTTCGACCCGATTCGCGCACGAGCTTTGAGGCAGCCGCTGTATTGGCGCAGGGGGTAACTTTGACGTTTTTTTGATCCTTTAAAAAGTTCTGGCACTGGGCAATCGCCTGTTCCATCGTGACAATCTCGCGGATGTCACTGAGTTTTGAGCCCGGGTTGACCAATAGGCAGTGGTCGATTTTGATACGGCAGCTGCGCACGATATAGCAATTGCGCTCCATCATCAAGTCATAAATGCGGTTGACCGAGCCGGCGGTGCTGTTTTCGAGCGGTAGAATGCCATATTGGCAAAGCCCTTGCTCGACCGCACCGAAGACCCCATCGAAGGTGTTGAAGTACATGATGCTGCCCGACGGGAAAATGCGGTCGGCAGCCAGCTGAGAATAAGCCCCCTCGACCCCTTGACAAGCCACGAGTGGCCTTGTCGGGAACTGAGCGGCGGTGTCGGCGATGGATGCTTTGATCATGTCCTTGACCGGTGACTCACCGGCAACAATGCGGTTTTGCGCCGAGCGGCTGAGGTCGAAAATCACCGAAAACAACGCGTCGGTGACCGGCGCAAGGTCGAGTCCGGCCTGTTTGGCCAAATCGGCCAGCTTTTGGCGTTCGCGCTCGGAGTCGAGAATCGGCAGATTGTTTTCGGCCTTATAACGCCCGATCTCTTTGACGATGTCCATGCGCTTGGCCATCAGATTGACAATTTCGGAATCGATGGCGTCGAGTTGGATTCGATTTTCTTGTAAATTCATATGATTCAATCCTTTCGTTATGAAAAGTCAGAGATGAGATGGCAGAGCTGTAAGAAGACAGAGGTGAGAGGACAGAGGGTAGAGGGGATGCGGGAGAAGAGTGAAAAGTTTTGGTAACGCAGAGAAGAAAACAATGGAATCCCACCACCACTGCGGTGGTTCCCCTCCCTTTAACAAGGGAGGCAAAAAGGCACCCTCGCGGCGGGAATTTGATCCGAAATTCTGCCCTCTGTCATCTCACCTCTGCCTTCTTGGCATTAGTTTTTAAATCCCATCAAAGCGTCGAAAACTGCCAGCGCGGCGGCGGCTTCGATCACGGGGACGGCGCGGGGGACGATGCAGGGGTCGTGGCGGCCTCGAATTTGCAGTTCTTTTTCGGTGCGGGTCGATAAACTGACGGTCTGCTGCGGAATGGCAATTGAGGCGGTTGGCTTGATTGCGGCGCGGAAAATCAACGGCATGCCCGAGGTGATGCCGCCCAAAATGCCGCCGTGGTGGTTGGTTTTGGTGCGGATTTGTTCACCGTCCGTGATGAACGGGTCGTTGTTTTGGCTGCCGCGCAGAGTTGCACTTTCAAATCCGTTTCCGAACTCGATGCCCTTGACGGCGGGAATGCCGAAAACGAGGGAGGCGATGCGGTTTTCCATACCGTCGAACATCGGGTCGCCGAGGCCCGCGGGTAACCCGACGACCGCGCATTCGATCACGCCGCCGACCGAGTCCCCGGCTTTTTTGGCGTCTAAAATCACTTGCTCCATGGCTTCACCGGCTTTGAGGTTAATCACGGTCAGCGGAGAATGAGTGAGCTTGTCAAAAGCGGATTTAGATACGGTTACAGGGTCGAACTTTTTGTCCGATATCCCCGCAATGCTTTGAATATGTGCACCGATAAAAATCCCACGCTCGGCCAAGAGCTGTAGGCAGATGCCCCCTGCGGCGCAGAACGGTGCGGTCAGCCGCCCCGAAAAATGACCGCCGCCCGTGGGGTCCTGAAAGCCGTGATATTTGACCTCGGCGGTGTAATCGGCGTGGCCGGGACGGGGTGCCTCCTTGAGTTCGGCGTAATCGGCGGGGCGGGTGTTGGTGTTATGGATTAAAATGCAAATCGGAGCGCCGCAGGTCACGCCGTTGACCAGACCCGAGACGAATTCCGGGGTGTCGGCCTCCGTGCGGGAGGTCGAGAGTGCGCTCTGACCGGGTGCGCGGCGAGCCATAAAAGCGCAGAGCGCCGTTTGGTCAATGAGAAATCCGGCGGGCAACCCGTCGATGACCACGCCGATGGCCTCCGAATGCGACTGGCCGAAGATGGAGATATGGATGTTTTGACCCCAACAGGAAGACATAAACCATCATTCCTTTCTGATAACCGTAAGTTTGAGGTGAAGTGTACAGTTGGCAGTTAAGAGTGGACAACGAAGGTATGTTTTGCTTCGCAAAACAGGATATTGCTTTCGGATATGTCACTGTACACTTTTAACTGCCAACTGTTAACTTTGGCTGTATATTCCCTTCAACAGAGCGAAGTCGTTAAAAAATTCCGGATAGGTTTTGTTCACGTTCTGTGCGTTGGTAACGGTCACAGGGTTTTTGCAAATCGCGGAGGCGACGGTTGCCGCCATCACGATGCGGTGGTCTTGAAACGCGTCGTAGGTGCCGCCGGTGAGGGCGCCGGTTCCGGTGATGGTCATGGTGTTTTCGTCGGCTACGGCGTTGCCGCCGAGGGCGTTGATCAGGCCGCAGACCGTTGCGACGCGGTCGCTCTCTTTTAAGCGCAGGCGGCTGATGTTTTGAATCGTGGTCGTGCCGATTGCGGCTGCCGCGACGACAGCCAGCGCGGGTACGAGGTCGGGGATGTCGGCGGCGTCGAGGGTGATGCCCTTTAATGCGCCTTTGCAGACAGTGACGGTATTACTATTTTGGGTGACGGACGCGCCGAACTGCCGCAAAATGTCGCAGACGGCTTTGTCGCCCTGGCCGGAATTGCGGTTTAACCCCGTGACGGTGATTTCACCGGAACAGGCGGCAGCGCACAGCCAGAACGCGGAATTCGACCAATCGCCCTCCGGGACGGGCGTATTAATCGCGTGATACCGCTGATTTCCGGGAACACAATAGCCGGTTGCAGTCGGGATGACTTTGATGGAAAACGCGGTCAGCGCGTCGAGGGTCATTTGGATATAACCGATTGACTGGGTATGACCCGTGACGATAATTTCACTGTCGCCGTCGAGCAGCGGCAGGGCGAACAGCAGGCCGCTGATAAACTGGGAGGAGACATTGCCGGGGATTTCGTATCTGCCGGGGGTTAGTGCGCCTGAGACGGTCGGAGTCGCCGTGCCTTTTCCGATGATGATTGCGCCGTGGGCTTCGAGAGTGTTCCAAAGCGCGTCCATCGGGCGCTGCGGCAGTTTCGCCGAGAGGTGAAAAGTCGCGGTTTTACGGAGTGCGCCGACGATGGGGACGAGAAAACGGTATAAAGAGCCGCTTTCGCCGCAGTCGAGCGTAACGTTTTGGGCGGCTGTTTTGATTGGGACAACGGTCAGTTTGTTATTTTGATAGTCCACTTTTGCCCCGAGAGCGTTGAGGCAGCGGACGGTTGCCTCGATATCCTGTGAGAGCATCGGACAGGGCAGGCGGATTTCGGTGTCACTTAAAGCCGCACAGATCAACAAACGGTGCAGATGCGATTTCGAGGGGATAGCCGCGACGGTTCCTTGAAGCGGGGTGGGCGTAATGGTTACGTTCATAAGGCACCGTCCAGTCCGAGGTGCAAAAACTCGCGCACTTCCGCGATGGGCAGTTTCATCAAATCGCACTGACCGGGTTTGCGGGGGACAACGAGGGTGAGTTTGTCGGAAAGCCGTTTTTTATCGGTTAAAACCGTATCGAAAATCGCGTCCTCGGAAAAAGAAGTCGAGGACGGGAGGTTATAACGGGTCAACAGGGTTTTTAAGATTTCGAGGCAGACCGGGTCGCAAAGCCCTTTTTTGACGGCGGCTTTGGTCATCAGCGCCATGCCGATGGCGACCGCGCTGCCGTGCGGAATCGTAAAATTGCTGCGCTGTTCAACCGCGTGACCAAAGGTGTGGCCGAAGTTGAGCAGTTGGCGTTCACCCGTGTCGCGCTCGTCGGCGCAGACCACATCGCGCTTGATTTCGACACAGCGGGTGATAACGACCTCGGTGTCAAAAGAATCGGATAAAAGCCGATCAAAGATAGCGGCGTCGCGGATAAAGCCGTATTTGATCACCTCGGCGCAGCCGTTGGAAAATTCGTTATCGGGCAATGTCGCAAGCGTGTCGATATCGCAGATCACCAGATCGGGCTGATAAAACGCGCCGATCAGGTTTTTGCCGGTTTTGAGGTCGATGGCGGTTTTGCCGCCGACCGAGGAATCGACCGCAGCCAGCAGGGTGGTCGGAAGCTGCACCAACCCAATGCCGCGCATAAACAAGGCGGCGGCAAGCCCGGCGAGATCGCCGACAACCCCGCCGCCGAGGGCAAAAACAGTATCGGCGCGGGTCAGGCGGCACTCGGCCATAAAATTGAGTGTACTGATTAAAATATCGGCATTTTTGCTTTGCTCCCCGGCGGGAATGGCGGTCTTGTAAACCGTATATCCGGCGGATTGCAAGGATTTTGTCAGGGTTTCGGCGTAGAGTTTATCAACCGTGCTGTCGGTGATGATTACGGCATTGGCGGGGGTATGCACTTTTGAGGCAAATTCGCCCGCTTTGGCAAGCAGGCCGGAGCCGATTTTGACTTCGTAGGTCTTGGAGAGCGGGTTGACAAGCACGGTGTTCATTTTCCGTCGACCTCCTCTTTTCGCTTTCTGCCATCGTCGAGCAATTTGCGCAGACCGTCTTTGTCGTTGGCGGTGATCGCATTGCGGTATTCGGTCAGTGAGGCGATGATGGTATCCAGTTCATGGACGAGGTTGTCGCCGTTTTCCAAAAAGAGTTCCGCCCACATGTCGGGGTTCAGCCAAGCGACGCGGGTCAAATCTTGATACGAACCCGCCGAAAATCCCCGGTGTTCGAGCGCGGTCGGGCTTTTGATATAGGCGTTCGAGACCACATGCGCGAGCTGCGAGGTAAAAGCGATGATGCGGTCATGCTTTTCGGCGGTGATGACCGAGACCGAGCCGAAGCCCGCGGGCAGAATCAGCTGTTTGATGCGCTCAAGCAGATTGATGTCGTCGAACACGCGGGGCACGACGACGAAACAGGCGTTTTTAAAAAGATCGGCGCGGCTGCTTTTAAAGCCCCACTGGTGCGTTCCCGCCATCGGGTGGCCGCCCGCGTATTCAAAGCCGTATTGCACTGCCAGTTCAAAACCGACCTTACAGATGTTTTGTTTAGTGCCGCAGCAGTCGACGACGAGTGCGGTTTTCGGGATATGCACGGCGTTTTCGCGCAGCCAGTTGGCGGCGCGCTCGGGGGAGATGGCGATTAAAATGCCGTCGCAGGTCTGCATCGATTCGGGGGTTAAAAATCCATCGATCGCACCGTGGATGCGGGCGAATTCCTGCGTCGAGGGGTCGGCGTCCAACCCCAAAACCGTGACGCCTGCGGCTTTGTACGCTTTTGCCAAAGAGCCGCCGATCAAGCCGAGGCCGACGATGCCGATGGTGATGACTGTGGTCATGCCAACGCCTCCCTGACTTTTTGGATTTTGGCGGCCATTTGCTCAAACTGTTCGGGGGTGACCGATTGTGCGCCGTCGCTGAGGGCGTGTTCGGGGTCGTTGTGGACTTCGATCATCAAACCGTCCGCGCCCGCCGCCGTCGCCGCCATTGCCATTGTTTCGACAAAACGGGAGATGCCGATGGCGTGGCTGGGGTCGACCATGACCGGAAGATGGGTCAGCTCGTGCAGCACCGCGACCGCCGATAAATCCAACGTGTTGCGGGTGTAGGTCTCGAAGGTGCGGATGCCGCGTTCGCATAAAATCACGTTTTCGTTGCCGCCCGCCATGATATATTCGGCGCTCATCAGCAGTTCTTTGAGGGTGTTGGCGAGGCCGCGTTTGAGCAGAATCGGCTTTTGGGTCTGCCCGAGCGCTTTTAACAAGTCGAAGTTTTGCATGTTGCGCGCGCCGACCTGAATCAAATCCACCTGCTCGAACAGGGCGATGTCGTTGATGTTCATGATCTCGGAGACGATGGGCAGGCCGGTCTCCTTTTTGGCTTGCAGCAGCAGTTCCAGCCCCTCGGCGTGTAGCCCCTGAAAGTCATAGGGCGAAGTGCGGGGTTTGAAAGCACCGCCGCGCAGCATCGACGCGCCCGACTTTTTCACGCTCTTGGCGATGTCTAAAATCTGATCCGGCGTCTCGACCGAACAGGGACCCGCAATGATCTGAAAGTGACCGCCGCCGATTTTTAACCCCGAGACATCGATCACGGAGGGCTGCTCGTGGAATTTGCGGTTGGCCTTTTTGTACGGCTCGGTGATGCGCTTGACGCTCTCAATGATCGAAAGCCCCTCGAGCAGGTTGATATCGACTTTGCTGGTGTCGCCGACCAGGCCGATGATGGTGTGGTATTCGCCCTCGGAGACATAGGTCGAAAGGCCCATGCCCTCGAACCATTTGATCAAGCTCTCGCGCTGCTCCTTGGAAGTTCCGTGTTTTAATACTGCGATCATAAAATTTTTCCTTTCATCGGTTCCTGTTTTTATTATTATCGGAAGAAAACTTGTTTTTACAACAAGAAGGGCCGTGCAGTGATTGCACGGCCCTGTGTCTTCTTAGTTGGGTTACCCCTATAAGTTCCTCAGTTGTTGGCAACGCGA
>CAZTDA010000009.1:0-15732 GCA_964612155.1 uncultured Eubacteriales bacterium
AAGAGATCGCCGACCTGTTCGGGGTGACGGTCGATTATTTGTTATATGAACATACCGACGACAAGCTGCCCGAACCCGCACAGCTGCCCGATGAAATCGCAGCCGCACAGCGTAAAAACCATGTGACCATCGCTCTGTTGGCGACCGCTTCGGTTTGGCTGGTGGCGACCATTTTATTTATCGTGTTTTATTTTGTCCAAATTCAAATGCGGCTTTGGACGATATTTATTTATGCAGTGCCGGTGTCGTGCATTGTGGCGCTGGTGTTTAACTCCATCTGGGGGCGCAACAAAAAATGGAATTATTTGATCGTGTCGCTGCTGATGTGGGGCATTTTGTTTTCGCTGTATATTTTATTTTTAGAAGAAAACATCGCTTTGATCTTTACCATCGGCATTCCGGGGCAAGTTATCATCCTGTTATCGACCCAATTGCAGCAGACCAAACGGATGATTCAGAATTATTTTCCGCCGAAAGAAAAAAAGTAAACGGATTGCGCTCCTTCGGGGATGTCACTGTGCACTTTACACTGTTAACTTTTCACTTAGAAATGTTAAAAGATAAAAAAGAAGAACGGGCATAAGCCCGTTCTTCGCAGCGAGGGGACGGAATGCCCACTCGCTTAGCAACCATACCTGTCAGAAGTCGTTTTACGACGGCGGCAAGTCCCGCTGTCGGGTTCGATGCCGTCCAAAAGGCGGCTGCCAGTTCGTTTAGTTTTACCTAAGAATTCTTAGCGATGTTAATCATCTTCTGGACCATTCTGCCGCCGACCGATCCGGCCTGAACAGTGGTCAGTGTGTCGATATTGGAGAGGTCGACACCCAGTTCCTTGGAGGACTCCATCTTGAATCGATTCAAGGTGTCACGGGCGCTTTTGGTGTTACTCATTTTTTAAATTTACTCCCTTCGTAAACGTGTGCCCGAACGAATGAAATAGCCGATTCGGGCTCGCTCTTATTTTTGCACGCATCTGTTTGTTTACTCTGGTAATTTGCGGCTTTAAGGTCAAATTTTCTCTTTTCAATAAATTGATGATTTGTTAAAAACCGCATAAACTTTTCATAGCGCCTGTGCAAGCTGCCGGAAACAGTCAATGTACAAGTTTTTGCGTTCTTTTTTCAACGGTTTTCGCCTAAGCGAGCATTTTTAAAATCTTAAAATCGTTAACTGCTTTAATTTTCGCGCTTACCGCCCTTTTCGGTTGACTTCCATTTTGGTGGGTGATATACTTTGGGCGAACCTTTTTAGGGAACATCCGGTTTGAAAAAACGTTTCAAACCTTTGAAAGGAATTGAATGATATGTTAAATCATTTCAGAGAATCGCTGCCCAAGTTTGAACTTGCGGTCGGCAAACTGTTCGACGCGCAATGCCTTGATGACAACAGCGAGTGCTTCGGCGTGGTGCCCAATTTTGTCAAGGGCTTTAACGAGCCGGGCGAGGGCTGCGGCAGCGCCATCACCTTTGTCACCGCTTATTATAACCCGTATACCAAATGGTATAAAAACTCCGAGCTTTTGCACAGAGCAAAAATCGCAATGGCCTATTCGCTGGCGCACACCAACGACGACGGCACCATCGATTTAATGGAGACCAATTTCCACGATTCCACCAGCAACGCGTTTACGGTACAGGTGCTTGCGCCCGCCTATCTGCTGCTGCAAAAATACACCGATAAAACCGACGCCGAAGAAGAAGTCGGCGATATGATGCGTGAATTTTTAAAACGCAGCGCGCGCGCCATGGTCAACTGCGGCTTCCATACGCCCAATCACCGCTGGGTTGTCAGTTCGGCATTGGCATACTGCTACAATATTTTGGGCGATGAAAAATGCCTGATTCATTTAAAGAAATTCCTCGCGGAGGGCATGGACGTCGATGAAAACGGCGAATACACCGAGCGCAGTGCAGGTATTTACAACATTGCCTGCAACAATTCCTTGATCATCATAGGCAAAGAATTGAATATGCCGGAGATGTTCGACCATATCACCCGCAACCTGATGATGGTGCTGAAATATATCGAGCCGGACGAGACAATCAACACCATGAATTCGACTCGCCAGGATTTTGGCGCCGAGCCGTCGTTCTCCTGCTATTACGAGAATTATCTGCGCATGGCGCTGATCACGGGCAACGCTGAGTTTGCCTGGATGGCCGATCATATCCAAAAACGGACCGGCGCTGCCTGCCAGATGATTCCGTTTTTAATGGACTCCACGCTCGAACAAAAAATGTTGGCGCAAAAAACGCTGAAGCCGTCATTTGAATATGAAAAGCTCTTTGTGGAAAGCGGCATTTTGAGAAAGCGCGAGGGCGATGCGACACTGACATTGATCAAAGATCGCCCGCTGTTCGCAAAATTGCAATTTGCCGATAAGCGCGTGTACCTCCGGTTCGCGGGTTCCTTCTTCGGGCCGCATGCACAGTTTGTGCCGCAGACCCTGACCCCCATCGACGGCGGCTATCGCCTGACCTACCACAAGACCTGGGGTTATAAGCGCCCGCTGGAGGTGCCGCAGGGCACGGCGAACTGGCGCGAGATGGATCACACCAAACGCGCCGATGTCTGCATGCAGGACTTTGACGTGGCGTTCGACATCCGTATGTACGATAAAAAAGTTGAAATCGAACTGACTGCGGGCGGCTGCGATAATATTCCGGTTAAGTTCGAACTGATGTTCGACGCAGGCGGCGTTTTAGCCAGCGACAGTGTCGACATGTTCACCAGAGAGGGCGATTATGTGTTCTTGAACCACGGGCATGCGTCCTATACCTTCGACAACCATGTTAAATTCGTCGTCGACGGCGGCTTCAGAACCCATCATTATGCCAAAACCATGCGCGGTTCTATTCCCGGCGACCCCAAAGCGTTCACCATCGCAATGACCGGACTGACCCCGCAAAACCGCACCGTAACCGTCAAATACGGCACGGATCAAACAATATAACATGAAACAAACCGGCGGGCTCATGAGCCCGCCGGTACTGCTTAGTGAACGATGTAGGGGTCGGCGTCCAAGCCGCCCCGAGGGCGGCATGACGACCCGGCGATCCCTTATACCTATTATTTAAATAAACGGGGCGTCAGGGATGCCGCCCCCTACACGATTAAGACTATAAATGGGGTGATTCGATGGAAAATAAAGAAAAACTGATTCGGGAACTGGTGAAAAGTGCCGACAAAGAATTGGGCGACGAGCAATTGATTCACCTGCTGCTTGCAAACAAGGTTTCACTGAATGTTGGGGACAAAGAGGAAAAGGGGACTTTCGGACAGCGGGCGGCGGATGCGGTGGCGAAGTTCGTGGGCAGCTGGCTGTTTATCGGCAGCTTTTTAGGTGTGCTGTTTTTCTGGATCGTTTTAAACATCTTGTTATATGTCAAAGCGTTCGACCCATACCCATTCATACTGTTGAATTTGCTGCTCTCGTGCATCGCCGCGATTCAAGCCCCGTTGATTATGATGAGCCAGAACCGGCAGGAACAAAAGGATCGCGCCCGTGCCGAAAACGATTATCAGGTCAATTTGAAAAATGAGTTGATTTTGAGCGATTTGCATGAAAAAATCGACCTGCTGATTCAAAATCAAGAACGAATTTTGAAACATATTGATAAAAAGTAATTTATTTCTTCAAAACCTTTTTCAAATACTGCCCGGTGTAGGACTTCTCGCACTTGATCACCTGCTCGGGGGTGCCGCAGACCACGATTTCGCCGCCCTTGTCGCCGCCCTCGGGTCCGAGGTCAATGATGTGGTCGGCGATTTTGATGACATCGAGGTTGTGCTCGATCACGATGATCGTATTGCCGCCTGCGACCAGTTTTTGCAGCACCTCGACCAGCTTATGGACATCGGCGGTGTGCAGACCGGTGGTCGGCTCGTCGAGCAAGTACACCGTCTTTCCGGTGGAGCGGCGCGCCAGTTCCGCCGAGAGTTTCACCCGCTGCGCTTCGCCGCCGGACAAGGTTGTCGCCGGCTGTCCGAGCTTGATATAGCCCAAACCGACTTCCTGCAAAACCAGCAATTTTTTATGGATTTTCGGAATGCTGGAAAAAAACTCGACGCCCTCGTCGATGGTCATTTCCAAAACCTCATAAATGTTTTTGCCCTTGAACTTGACTTCAAGGGTCTCTTTGTTATATCGCCTGCCGCCGCAGACCTCGCAGGGGACATATACATCGGGTAAAAAGTGCATTTCGATTTTGATGATGCCGTCACCCTGACAGGCCTCGCAGCGCCCGCCGCGCACGTTAAACGAAAACCGCCCCGGCCCGAAGCCATGGGCTTTTGCGTCCTGCGTCTGGGTGAACAGGTCGCGGATGTCGGTGAACAAGCCGGTGTAAGTCGCCGGGTTGGAGCGCGGGGTTCTGCCGATCGGCGACTGGTCGATGTCGATGACCTTGTCGAGCTGTTCTACGCCCTCGATTTTTTCAAATTTGCCGGGTCGCTGGTTGCTGCCGTTGAGTTCACGAGAGAGGTAGGCGAACAAAATATCGTTGACCAGCGATGACTTGCCGCTGCCCGAAACGCCCGTAACGCAGGTGATAACGCCGAGCGGGATATCCACGTCGATGTTTTTGAGATTGTTTTCTGATGCGCCGGTGATTTTCAAAAAGCCAGTGGGTTTTCTGCGGCGATAGGGCACTTCGATGGCCTTGCGCCCGAACAAGTAGTCGGCGGTCAGCGAATTCTTACAGTCCTTCAAACCTTCCGGCGGGCCGACATACAGCACTTCGCCGCCGTGAATACCGGCAAAAGGGCCGATGTCGACAATCGTATCGGCCTCACGCATGGTTTCCTCGTCGTGTTCCACCACAATCAGGGTGTTGCCGAGGTCACGCAGGCCTTTGAGGGTGGTGAGCAGCTTGGCGTTGTCGCGCTGGTGCAGGCCGATGCTCGGCTCGTCGAGAATGTATAAAACGCCGGTCAGCCCCGAGCCGACTTGCGTGGCAAGCCGGATGCGCTGTCCCTCACCGCCCGAGAGCGTCGAGGCGGAACGCGCCAGCGTCAGATATTCCAAACCGACATCGCGCAAAAAGCCGAGGCGGGTTTCGATCTCTTTGATAATGCGCTCGGCAATCAGGAGTTCGGTCTTGGAGAATTTGATGGTTTCGAAAAATGCAATCATATCCGTGATCGCCAATTTGCACAAGTCACTGATATTTCTGTCACCGACCGTCACGGCTAAAATCTCGGGTTTTAAACGGTCGCCGCGGCATTCGGGGCAGTTTTCGCTGCTCATCATCGACTCGATTTCTTTTTTGGAATAATCGCTTGTAGTCTCGGAATAACGGCGATTCAGGTTGTTGATGATGCCCTCAAAGTCGTGCATGTAGCTGGTATGCGCACCCGCGCCGTTATAACGCAGTTGGACTTTTTCGCCCTTGGTACCGTACATCAGTACCTCTTTGGCTTTTTCGGACAGCGTGTGATAAGGCGCATCGAGGGAGAAGCCGTAATGCGACGCAAGCCCCTCAAAATACATCTGGCAGATGCCGCCGGAATCGTAGTTCCAGCCGCCTGCACGGATGGCGCCTTCTTTGATCGAGAGCAGCGGCGCCGGGACGACTTTTGCGGGATCGATCTTCATCAGGATGCCCAAACCGGAACACTTGGGGCACGCGCCGTAGGGGTTATTGAACGAGAAAGCGCGCGGGGTCAGTTCCTCGAGCCCGATGTCGTGTTCGGGGCAGGCGTAGTTTTGCGAAAACGACATTTCGCCGTTTTCGTCATACAGCACCGTAATTAACCCTTTTGAAAGCGCGGCGGCGGTCTCGACCGAGCCCGAGAGGCGGCTTTCGGCCTCCTCATTGATGATTAGGCGGTCGACCACGACTTCAATGGTATGTTTTTTATTTTTATCGAGGAAGATCTCCTCCGAAAGGTCGTAAATCGAGCCGTCCACGCGCGCGCGCACAAACCCGCTGCGTGAAGCGGCGGAGAGTTCCTTGATATGTTCGCCCTTTTTGGCGCGGATGATCGGTGCAAGCACCTGCACCTTGGTGCCGAGGGGCAACTCCATGATCCGGTTGACGATCTGATCGACGGTCTGGCGCTTGATCACCGCGCCGCAGATGGGGCAGTGCGGAATACCGACACGGGCATATAACAAACGCAGATAGTCGTAAATCTCGGTGACCGTACCGACCGTCGAACGCGGGTTGTTGCTTGTGGTCTTCTGGTCGATGGAGATGGCAGGGGAGAGCCCGTCGATCTGCTCAACCTCGGGCTTGTCCATCTGTCCCAAAAACTGGCGGGCATACGACGAAAGCGACTCGACATAGCGGCGCTGACCCTCGGCGTAGATGGTGTCAAACGCCAGCGAGGATTTGCCGCTGCCCGAAACGCCCGTAAAGACGATCAATTCGTCGCGCGGGATTTCGAGGTCGATGTTTTTGAGGTTATTTTCTTTTGCGCCTTTGATATATATTGTATTCTTTCGCATATTTTCTCCTTGTAATCAAAGGCGCGTGCGCCTATTTATAAATATAGTGTTTTTTCTCATGTTGGTCTCCTATGAAAATTGATGTGATTTCGGGCGCACACACAGGTGCGCCCCTACGTAACAATTAAAGGCGCATGTGGCCATTGTCCTTTACAATTATCAATATATAACATGACAACAGAATGTCATATATAAAAATTAATATCAAAATCAACTCACTTTTTATTGGCTTTCGCTTCTGCTTCACCCTGTTTTTGAAGTTCCATGATCTTGTCACGCAGCAATGCGGCGTATTCGAAATCGAGCATCTTGGCGGCCTGCTTCATTTGCGTGGTCAGCGTTTCAACGGCTCTTTGACGATCCTTGGCAGTCAGCTTGTCCGCCGCCTGTTTATAGGCCTGCTCGGCACTGCTGATTTCGAGGATGTTGCGCACGCCCTTTTTGATGGTCTGCGGCGTGATGCCGTGTTCTTCGTTAAATTTGTTTTGAATGCCCCTGCGGCGGTAGGTCTCGTTGATGGCGGCTTCCATGGAGCGCGTGACATGGTCGGCGTACATGATGACCCTGCCCTCGGTGTTACGGGCGGCGCGCCCGATGATTTGAACCAGCGAGGTCTCGGCGCGCAAAAAGCCCTCTTTGTCGGCGTCGAGGATCGCCACCAGCGACAGTTCGGGGATATCCAAACCCTCGCGCATCAGGTTGATACCGACCAGCACGTCGAACTCGCCGAGGCGGAAGTCGCGGATTAACTCCATACGCTCAATCGTGTCAATTTCAAAGTGCAGATATTTGACGCGGATGTCCATGCGAGTCAGATAGGCAGTCAAATCCTCCGCCATCTTCTTGGTCATAGTCAGCACCAGCGTGCGTTCGCCTTTTTCGGCGGTGTGGTGAATCTGCGCGATCAGATCATCGATTTGTCCCTCGGTCGGCCTTACTTCGATATTCGGGTCCAGCAGGCCGGTCGGACGGATAATCTGTTCGACGACTTCGGGGCACTTTTCGCGTTCAAACGGCCCGGGTGTGGCGCTGACATAGATGGACTGGTTCAGCTTGTTGTAAAACTCGTCAAACATCAGCGGTCGGTGGTCGTAAGCCGACGGCAGACGGAATCCGAAATCAATCAAGTTGGTTTTTCGCGCACGATCGCCGGCAAACATGCCGCGCACCTGCGGCAGCGACATATGCGATTCGTCGGCAAAGAACAAAAAGTCCTTGGGGAAGTAATCCAATAGTGTAAACGGAGGTTCACCGGGGTTTCTACCCTCAAAAATACGCGAATAGTTTTCGCTGCCCTTGACATAGCCGATTTCGCGCAGCATCTCCATATCGTAGCGGGTGCGCTGTTCGATGCGCTGTGCCTCAATCAACTTGCCGTTGTCGGTAAACCATTTTTTCCGTTCAATCATCTCGGCCTCAATTTCGGCGAGCGCTTTGTCGAGCTCCTCAGCCGCGACGAGGTAGTGGGTCGCGGGGTAGATTGCCGCATGGGAAAGCGTTGCGATGCGTTGACCGGTGAGGGCTTGGAATTCGGTGATACGTTCGATGGTGTCGCCGAAAAATTCGACACGGATGCCGTTTTCGCCCGAAGCCGCCGGGAAAATATCGACCACATCACCGCGCACGCGGAATTTGCTGCGTTCAAAGGCGATATCATTGCGCTCGTAGTGGTTGGCGACAAGATGTTTGATCAGTTCGTCACGCTTCATCTGCATATCGGGGCGCAGCGAAATGACCATCTCGCCGTAAAACTGCGGATCGCCCAAACCGTAGATGCACGAGACGCTCGAGACCACAATGACATCACGGCGCTCAAAAAGCGAAGTCGTGGCACTGTGGCGCAATTTTTCAATTTCGGCGTTGATGTTTAAGTCCTTTTCAATATAGGTATCGGTCGAGGGGATATAGGACTCCGGTTGATAATAATCGTAATACGAGACAAAAAACTCAACCGCGTTGTCGGGAAAGAACTCCCGAAACTCCGAACAGAGCTGTGCCGCCAAGATTTTATTGTGTGCCAACACCAGCGTCGGGCGGTTTGTCGCCGCAATGACATTGGCCATCGTAAAGGTCTTGCCGCTCCCGGTCACGCCGAGCAGGCACTGCTCCTTTTTGCCCGCCAACACCCCGTTGACGAGTTTATCGATGGCCTGCGGCTGGTCGCCGGTAGGCTGATATTCGGATTTGAGAATGAATTTATCTTTCATGAAAGTGAGGTTATCCTTTCGGGTTTAGAAATATCACGTATGTTCAGCGGGTGCTTTGGGGCGCTCGCTCTCTTTAACAGACACAAAATCGTCGTCGGCGATAATGATCTGGTCGTAAACCGTGATGCCCAGATCGCGACAGGCCCGCAGCATCAGCGAAAGAGCCATGTTGTCATCCGCCGACGGAATCGCAAATCCCCCCGGGTGATTGTGCGCCCACACCAATTGCTTTGCGCCGACGGCTAAAGCGGTATCGGCAATGGAGGAGATCCGCGTGCTGACATTGTCGATGTGAAAATCGCCGTACTCGCGCAGATCGAGAATCACACCTTCCGCATCGGCGTAAATCACGGTTAAAAACTCGTGCGAGAGCCCGAAATAACGGGCGGTAAGGTGGTCTGCAAGTTTTGGATCGGAGAGGTTTTTTGGCTGCTGATGGCGTTCGGTCAGCGCCCTGCGGATGATGGCAGGCAGCAGGGTGAGCAGCACCGCGCAGTCCTCGGTCATGCCCTCAATGCGTCGCAGTTTTTCGGGCGGCGCTTCAAAAATCGACGAAAACGAGCCGAACGAAGTACACAGGCGATCCGCAACAGCTTCGTCCGCCGAGGTAAACGAGAGCAAACGGCGCAGAAAATCGGCGCGATCTTCGGGTAAGCAGCTCATTCGCGCTCCTCCCCCGGAAACGGATACTGTGAAGCCGCGATGGCCTTTCCGTCACAGCATAAAATCACGTCGGCAAGTCGGACGGAGGTGTGGGAGAACCGCTTGCGCAGATCGGTAACGGCGGCGATTTCGGGACGTGTGAAGGAGGGATTTGAGTCGCCGTGGCATAAAATGACCATCACATGCGCCGCCGCACAGGTGCTCGCCGCGAGATAGATGTCATGGAAACTGCGCGCAGGGTCGTCAAAGCTGTTGGTTATTGTTACAAGATTTTTAAGGGACATCTTTGCGTCGAGGCACATGATACGCATCAGTTTCGGGTCGGCACAGACGGTGGGTGCGTATTGCATCACGAGCGAAGGGCTGTTGAAGTTGCGCATGCCCCGGATTGCGTCGCACTTGTCCTCATAATACATCTGTGCAAACGCCGTGCACAGAACCAACAGCTCGCCGGTTTTACCTTCTGTTACGGCGCCGTCAAGTATCAGCTTGTCAAGCCCCCCCGCTTGTTTAATCAGCTTATGCGCCGTCGGGTTGACATCGGCGCGTTTGTAGGAATAGAAAAGGAGGAGTTCGAGCAGCTCGTGATCGTAAAATCCACGACTACCGCTTCGGATAAAACGGTCGCGCAGACGTTTACGGTGTCCGACATGAGCGGATTTTTGCCGGGATGCTTGCGATTCGGTCAAGCAACTCTCCTCCTTTTCAAAATGTTTAAAACGACCTCGAATTTATGAGGGAATATGGTATTATACCATATTGCGCAAGATTTGAAAAGGGTTATAAGCCCGTTTTACTAATATTTTCAAAGTCGGAGTTGATGAGAAATCGGCGATTTGATATAGTGAAGCCACTTGAATAAAAAGGCTAGGATAAAAAGATAAGTGGCTTCACTATAGGTAAAACCACTCTCATTTTGCCTTGAATTGAAAGTGTTTTTACTATATAATGAAACCGAACTTGGCGGGGCGGAGGATGGCAATGATCGATCTCAACATGCACAAAGCGGATTTCGCGCGCATTGACCGCGTGATGCGGGAGCGGGGCGTTTTTACCGAGCGTATGACCCAAAAACAATATTTCACCGGGTATTCATATGAAACGCTTTATGATTGGGATCAATATTTTGAGGGGCTTGTACAGCTGCATTTGGGCTGGGACACGCGATACCTCAAAAACGGCGTGGAGATCTTTCTTGATCTGCAAAAACCGAACGGGCATATTCAGCGCAGTTCGACCGGTTGTGACGCGCAGCTCAGCGAGCATGTCAAACCTTTTTTGGCGCAAATCTGTCTTCTTGTTTACCGCAAAGACGGCAACCTCGATTTTATCACGCCGAGCTATTATAGTCGGTTGAAGAAATATTTGAATTACTGGTTAAACGACCGCGGCTGCGACAACGGTCTGTCTTTTTGGGACAGCGCGCCGCACACCGGTATGGACAACCAGCACGAACGGGTCGGTTGGTGGTATGATTGTTTTTGCGAAGGCGTTGATCTAAATGCTTATTTGGTGCGTGAATGCCGCGCATTTGCCCATGTAGCCGAAATCAAGGGACATCCCGAGGAAGCCGCCGAATTCAGAGGCAAAGCCGATCAAGTCGCTTCGGCAATTAAAAAACACTGTTGGAACGAAGAAGAGGGCTTCTTTTATGATATCGACAGGCGCACCGGAAAGCAGATTAAGATTAAATCCATCGCTTCGTTTGCCGCGCTGTGGGCGGGCATCGCCACGCAGGAACAAGCCAAACGCATGGTGGAAGAGCACCTGATAAACCCCGCCGAATTTTATCGTCCCTTGCCGTTTCCGGCGTTGGCGGCGACCGAACCGGGTTACAGCGAACAGCACCTCGAAGGAGACCTCGGCTGCGGCTGGCAGGCGCAAACCTGGGTGCCGACGAACTATTATATCTTTCACGCGCTGCACCGCTACGGTTATCACACACTGGCGGCAGAAGTCGCCGAAAAGACCTGGAAAATGGTCAAGGACATCGGCGACAGGGAATATTACAACACCGAGAGCAAGACCGGAAACGGCCTCGACCCATTCTGGGGCTGGACATTGCTCGCCTACTTTATGCCGCTCGAAGAACGCCTATCGCTCGACCCGACCGAGATCGAACCGGATCTTTCCGATGCGATGGATATCACCGCGAAAAAGGAATTATAAACATGAGCCATTATTTTATCGAGGACAAAAACCTAAAGCACGAGCTTGCGACGGTGGAATACTATTTTAAAGAAAACAAGTTTATATTCACGACCGACGCGGGGCTGTTTTCAAAGGATCACATCGACCCGGCGACTGAAATATTATTAAATGCGATTCCGCCGCTCTCAGGGTCGCTGCTTGATCTGGGCTGCGGCTACGGGGTCATCGGCATTGTGCTTGCCAAGGCCTACGGGTTAAAGTTGACTCAGGCCGATGTCAACGGCGCAGCGGTTGCGCTCACCGTGAAAAACGCCAAATCAAACGGCGTGGTCACCCAAACCGTCACATCGGACTGCTTCGAGAGCATCCCCGGAGCTTATGACACGATCACGCTTAACCCGCCGATCCATGCGGGAAAAGCTGTTACCTACCGGATGTATGAAGAATCAATTAACCATTTGAACCCCGGCGGAAAGTTTTATATTGTGACGTTGAAAAAGCACGGCGCGGAGAGCACGGAGGGGAAATTAAAGAGCGTTTACGGCAACTGCGAGACACTTTATAAGAAAAAGGGTGTTTTTGTGTTTTGCTGTACAAAAGTGCATTGTTGATAAAACATGTCAATGATTTAATTCAAATGTTGCAATTCAAAAAGGAGCCTCCATGCGCTTATTCGTAGCACTTCATTTTTCACCCGAGATCAAATCCGTACTGCTCACCGCCATCGATGACTTGCGCCGTCAAAGCGCAGGCAATTTTACACAACCCGAAAATCTGCACCTGACGCTGGCCTTCATCGGCGAGAGCGACCGCGTGAGCGAGGTCAAAGCCGCGCTTTCGGCGGTGACCGCCGTGCCGTTTGACCTGACCGTCGGCGGATCGGGGAAATTCGGTGACCTCTATTGGGCGGGCGTGGATAAAAACCCGGCGCTCTCCGATCTCGCAGATTCGGTGCGCACCGAGCTGAAAAAACGCAGCATCAACTTTGACCCCAAACCCTTTAAGGCGCATATCACATTAGCCCGCGAAGTGCTCTCTAAAGACATCAGTTTAACCATTCCGTCAACAACAATGACGGTCAGCCGAATCTCTCTGATGCGCTCCGACCGCATCAACGGCAAGCTCACCTATACCGAGGTTTTCGGTAAACCGCTTTGATGACATGCAACCTATCATCCGTAAAATGAGAGGAACTAAAAAATTCAAGATTGAGGACACAACGAAATGAAAAAACGTATTTTCTCCGCACTGTTCTGTCTGCTTCTGCTTTTGTCCTTTATGTTCACCGGCTGTTCTTCGGGCCCCAAACGCCCGGACAAAGAAATTGCCGTGCTCTTTACGAATGACGTGCACTGTGCCGTCGACGGCGCGATCGGATACGCCGGCGTCGCGGCATACAGAGCCGAACTTGAATCCGCCGGCGCCGAAACGGTGCTCATCGATATCGGCGACGCAATTCAGGGCGCCCCGATCGGCGCGTTTTCCAAAGGTAAGAACATCATCCGCCTGATGAACGCAGTGGGTTATGCAGCCATGGTGCCGGGCAATCACGAGTTCGACTACGGGACGGACAATCTCATCGCTTTATCAAAAGAAGCGCAATTCCCGTTTGTCTCGCTCAATTTTACTGATTCCGCTACCGGCAAAACGGTTTTTGAGCCCTATACCGTCGTGGAATGCGCAGGCGTGAAAATTGCATTTATCGGTGTTTCGACTCCGAAAACCCTAATTTCTTCGACGCCGACCTATTTTATGGACGAAAACGGCAGCTATATCTATGATTTTATGCAGGATGAGGACGGCGGCAAGCTCTGGGCAGCCGTTCAAAACACGGTGGATGCCGCAAAAAAAGGCGGCGCAGATTATATCGTGGCGATGACGCATCTCGGCATCGACGATTCCACCGCGCCCTATCTTTCGACCGAACTGATCACCCACACCACGGGAATCGACACCGTGCTTGACGGGCACTCGCATTCGGTGATTGAATATAACCCTGTGAAAAACGCGGACGGCAAAGAAGTTGCGCTGTCCTCCACCGGAACCGGGTTGGAACAGATCGGCGTTTTGACCATTAAAACAGACGGCAGCATCCGGACATCCCTTGCGGTGACGCAAGATAAAGACGCCGATATCACGGCGCTGATCGACAGCGTGAAACAGGAATCGGATGCCTTTCTCAATACTGTCGCCTCGAATTTGGATATGGACTTGACAATCAATGATCCCTTGACCGGTGTGCGTGTCATCCGAACCGCCGAGACGAATCTCGGTGATCTGTGCGCCGATGCTTACCGCGCTGCGGGAGAAGCCGACGCGGCGTTTGTGAACGGGGGCGGGATCCGCACCTCGTTGAATGCGGGAGACGTGACCTATGGCGATATTCTCGCGGTTCAGCCGTTCGGGAACAAACTGTGCAAAATCGCCGTGACCGGTCAGGAGATTTTAGACGCGCTTGAATACAGCATCAGCAAAGTTCCGGCGGAATTCGGCGGATTTCTGCAGGTTTCCGGCCTCACGTTTACATACGATCCCAATATCCCGTCAACGGTTACGACCGATGTAAACGGGATGTTTACCGGCATCTCCGGCGCTCGCCGCGTGATCAGCGTGGTGATCGGCGGCGAGCCGCTTGATCCCGCAAAAAAATACACGCTTGTCAGCACCAATTATACCCTTAAAAGCTGCGGCGACGGCTATACAATGTTTTCCGACAACGAAATCCTGTTGGATGAGTTTATCGACGACTATACCGCTCTGGCCAGCTACATCAACGACGGCTGCGGCGGCGATGCCGCGCAGTATGCCGACGTTTACGGCGGAAGCAGAATCGTTGCGAAATAACGCTTCCGTTGAGCTGTTAGAAAGGTGAGCGGATAAGGCAGATATTCTTTAGATGGAAATCACTTTACCGCAGTCGCAAAACAAAAAAGCACCCGCTGATTCCGCGGGTGCTCTTTACTTGCTAAAGAGTAACTAAACGGAGCAGAATCGGGGTGAAAGTAAGCAAAAGTATCCTATATTTCTACTGAAATACATTCTGCATTCTTTAACGGAAAACAATTGGATTTGTTGGTATATTCCACATTGTTTTCGATGCACAAGATCACGTTGATCACACCGGCATGGGTTACAAGAGCAATATCACCCCTTGCCTGGTCTGTCACATTCTTTTTGAATGTTTGCCATGCATTACAAATGCGGTCAAAGAATTCGTGCGGGCTTTCTCCGTTGGGATACTGCTCATCCCACTCCAAAGAACTCCAATATACGCCGGGGTAACGCTCATTTGCGATCTCATTTTTCATCCCGGATAATACGCCATTATTAGTTTCGCGAAATTCAGGCAGTTTCTCAACCGGCAGATTAAGCTGTTTTGCTATTATTTTGGCTGTTTGACTTGCGCGAGGAAGGTCGCTTGTGAATATTCTGCTTATAGATACAGTTTTGTCTTTTGCAAGGCAGGAAGCAAATTTTTCAACCTGTGCAATCCCTTCATCTGTCAGGGAAGCCTTGCTCCACCCACCTCTAACCGTATCGTCATCCTTCCCGTGTCGTATGAGAAAACAAGTCATTGCTTGTTCTCCTTTGCAGTTGTGCAGGAAGCAATCAGTATTACTCTTAAAGATGTACATTTAGATGAGAGTATTTTGAAGGTCTGCTCGTCAATATATTTCGTTTTATAAAGCAACTCCAACCAACACCCAGTTTCGCTTGCTTCTTTAAGGGCGATTTAAAGTTTAGAAATGAAATCCTTTTTCCCCTGTGCATATTGCGCCTCGTGAATATTCGCACCGATAGAAGTACCGCTTCTGCCAATCTGATTGGATATGATGGCTTCCTTATTTGCTTTCAGGTATTTGATCAGTTCAATAATATCCACAGCAAATACCATAAAAAGCTCTGCAAGCTTGTTTTCTTTTATAAAATCGCCTCCTTTTGACAATTATATCATAAAACACGATGATTTCAATGATGCATCGCCTGTCGGCGATATGATGCATTTGCTTCGCAATATGATGTTGCTCCCTTCGGTCGCAATGATGCGATGTTTGCCAAATACATTAGCGAAGCGACATCATTTATGAAATAAACATCATTGGCAAAGCCACCATCATTTGTCGCAGGCAAACATCATTCAAAAAACGCACATCTGTCGATAGACAAATGTGCGTTTTTTGTTGGCTGGAGTGGGAGGATTTGAACCTCCGAATGCGGGAGTCAAAGTCCCGTGCCTTACCGCTTGGCGACACCCCAATA
>CAZTDA010000010.1:0-15558 GCA_964612155.1 uncultured Eubacteriales bacterium
CTCCACAAGGCGCTCGAACATAATATCACACGGTCAAGCCCCTGTCAAGGACTTTTTAGCGTAAAACTTTCAAAAACATTTTCCAAACGATTTTGAAAATTCAAGAACCGCCGGAGATGTTCCGACGGCTCTATCATTCCCACCAAAACTACGCTATACATTATATTATAATCAAAAAATTTTGTCACCAAAGATCAAACGCTTTTTACATACCGTACTTATAATCGAGATACTCCGTAAATTCATTCCAAAGTTCCTTTTCGGTTTTCCCGAAAGCGCCTTTATAATCATCGGGTGCCAATACAAATTCTTTCACTTTTTCGAATCCGTATTTTTCAACCAAAAATTTACCCGCTTCCAAAGTAAAATTATACCCTCCGCCGCTCGTGAAGTCCGGCCCGTAACTGGACATCACCTCCATGGTCGGTATCTCATCTGAAAGCACTATGCTGATCATTTGCGATTTCATGTAGTTTTCCGGTCCCGGAGATCCGCCTTCATAGCACGCCATGCCCTCATTAATCCATCGCGGTACGTTCAGCGGCCAAGTGTCGGTATTTGTCAGGTGGTTAATGATGACGTGAGTAAGCTCATGTGCGCAGCTGCCTGTTACCAGATGATCATAAGCCATTACAGGTCCGGGATTCAACGGGGAAGTGAGATAGATGGTATTGCCGATCGCAGCCGCCGCAGTATAAGCAGCCGCTGACGAAGTATCCGTATTTCCGACCGCCGCATGAAAGGAATCTATATCCGGATAAATCAATACTTCCACTTTACTATCCAAAGAGCAGTTGAATTCACCCGTTATTTTTTTATAAGCTGTCTCCAGACCGTTTTGGACATCCTCAAGACAATCGATGTCCTGACTTTGACAGTAAATCATAAAATGTTCCGTCTCTTTATTCAATATCAGCGATTCTCTTGTAACCCCCGTATTGACGCTTTGAATGCTTTCACTGCTTGCAACGCTTACGTTGCTTGAGACCATTTCACTGCTGATTTTGCCGCTTGTGCTTTTTACAGTTGCGCAGCCCATAAAGAGCAAAACCGAACATAAGACCATTACCAATGCTTTTTTCATAAGTTTTTCTCCTTTCAATACTCTTTAATGATGATCAAATTCCCGTAGAGTATCAATCACCTCCTGACTCCAATCAATATAGGCCTGTGTCATGATTTGCCCGAATCTTAAGGTAAAATAGCTGTAGTAATTTGATAAATGCGCTCTGGCGGCGGTGTCAAACCTATCCGCTATTTCTTCGTATGCCACCTGCTGTTTTACCTTCACCTCTTTGATATGCGTCAATAGTTCAATGTTGTATTTTATAGGTTCAATTGAACCGAAGTAAAGTTTTAAGAGCATCTCGCCATCGTTCGCAAAAGCAGGTGTTTCCAACCAGTTTTTAAAGACCCTCAACCCCGACTCTGTGATGGTGTAGGTCTTCCTGTCCGGTTTGCCCTCGTTTTTTTGAATTAAACAAGTCACATGATTTTCGTCCATCAGTTTTTTTAACACCGGGTATACCTGACCGTTGCTGACTTTATAAAAGTACCCAATGCCGTATTCAATGGTCTTTTTGATATCATACCCCGAACCGGGTCGCAAACTCAGGATACCGAGTATCACATAATAACAAGTGTTGTCCTTTGCCATATCATTCACCTCCATAAGTCCTCACGACATATGTCGTTTAGACATATATTATTACACTTCTTTTGATTTGTCAATAAAAATTTCCTGTTTCTGATTTTCAATCAGTGAGCCGTATAGTAAAACCACTTTAATCTCAAGGCATAATTAAAGTGGTTTTACCTACTGTGAAGCCACTTACCTTTAAAATTATCCTCGCCTTGTTTTTCAAGTGGCTTCACTATATTTACTGCGGTTTCCTCTTTGCTCAAAAAAACAAAGCCCCTTGCAATCAAGAGACTTTGGTGTTTCATTCGCTTTATTGATTCAATCGGACCCCGATTTTTTTCACCGTTTCTGTGATGTTAAATTCCGTACTTTTTTAGATCCACAAAATAATCGTCGCTGACCTCAACACCCTCTTCTTCCAAAAGGCGTTTTTGCACCGAAGGTCCTCCGAATGCAAACCCTTCGCAGATTTTGCCGAATCGGTTAATCACGCGGTGGCACGGTATCACACCCGGCTCGGGATTGACATGCAGCGCCCATCCGACAGCTCTGGCAGCCCTCGAATTGCCCGCAATCGCCGCAATCTGCCCGTAGGTGGCCACCCGTCCTTTCGGAATTCTTTTTACGGCGATATAAACACGATCGTAAAATTCGCTCATTTGACTTTAATCTCCGAAATCACAAAACGCGGACGCTGTTTGGTCTCCAGATAGGCCTTACCGACATATTCGCCCACAACGCCCATTCCGATCAATTGAATACCGCCCAGCCAGAACAGCGCCGACACAACCGCCATTGTCCCGGTGGCAAACACGTTGCACAAATACAACACCAGTCCGACTATGAATGCGATAAACGCGGTAAATGCGATGATAACACCCGTCCAAAACACCATCCGGATCGGTTTGATCGAAAATCCCGTGATTCCGTCGAGCGCCAGCGCCAACATCCGTTTTAACGGATACTTCGACACACCGGCCATACGCGGCGAACGCTCATACAGCACCTTATCCGTTTTAAAACCGACCAGCGGAACCAACCCGCGCAGATAGAGATTGACCTCTTTAAACTCCCGCAGCGCTTCAATGGCGCGGCGGCTCATCAGACGAAAATCGGCGTGGTTATAAATTGTCTCTGCGCCCATCTTGGCCGAGACCTTATAAAACACTTGTGCGGAGTTGCGCTTAAAGGCGGTGTCGGTCTCGCGGGTACTGCGCACCCCGTAGACAACATCCGCCCCCGCTTCGTATTTGGCGATCATCTCGTCAAAGACATTGACATCATCTTGCAAGTCGGCATCGATCGAAATTGTAACATCACAGTGATCCGCTGCCGATAATAGCCCCGCCAGCAGAGCATTTTGGTGCCCCCGGTTGCGCGACAGCGACATGCCGCAGACCAGCGGTTCGCTCTCAAAGGCCTCGGTTATCAGTTTCCATGTCGTGTCTTTGCTGCCGTCGTTGACAAAAAAGACACGGCTGCGATCCGACACCTTGTTCTCGGCGATCAATGCGGCCAGTTTTTCACACAGCCGCTTTTTGGTCTCGGGAAACACCTCCTGCTCGTTATAACAGGGGACGACGATATAAAGCGTCTTTGCCATACCGCAAACTCCCTTTCCCATTTTAGTCCGATGTTATTAAATGATTAATTGCTTTCTTCGGTAATCTCGTTCTCCGTTTTCGATTCTTTTTCAATTGCAACGGGCTCCGTTGTCGGCGGTTCCGGATTCAACGGTTCCGTGATGATCAATTCTGCCGCCGTTTCCGAATTGGATGCCTTCAAGGGTGAAAAAGCGGATTCAACCGCAACCGGATGTCTCTTTTTCATCACCGCGCCGATCACGAACAGACCGATCAGCAGCACCAGTCCCACCACGCTGATGATCAGGCCCTTTTGAAGACCCGGCACCGTGTAGGTGAACTCGATGTGATTATGCCCCGCTTTTACAGGCACTGCCGTCAGCCCCGCGTTGACCTTTTCGATCGGAACGGACTCACCGTTGACGGTGCAGCTCCAACCCGACTCGTAAGGCACGCTGAAGAACACCAGGTTTTCTTTTGCGAGATCGATATCCACCGAATATCCGTTGTTGGTTCGGTTGTAGTTATAAGCGGTCTCTGCCTTACGCGCTTCCACTGCGGCGTTAAACCCTGCCATCGTGAGATCGAGTTCATCGGTTGGGAAATAAATCTGGCTGTCAAACAGGTAAGAGTATTTCCCCGCCGTCTCATCATCGAGCACGAGGGCATACACCATAACATCGCTGATCTTGCCGGTGTCCACTTTCTTTGCGTCGTATTCCAAAATAAAGTTTTTATACGTGTAGCCGAACGGAATATAATTGTTGTTGACATACACATCATATCCGTTCATATTGGTCAACTGGGTCAGATTGTACAGTGATTGGTAAGAGGTCTTTCCCTCTTTTTGAAAAACATACTTGACCGAAGTGATGGAGCGCAGCCCGTTGCGGGTCGCCGAGGGTCGGGAGGCGACATTTCGCTCTTCCCCGATAAACTCATAAAACTTCATGATCGAGGGTGATACGACGCTGTGGAAGAAATTGATCGAGGACTTGCGCCAATAAAGTCCTTGGTTATCAAGCCCGTCCAGCACGTCGATCCGGTAAAACTCATTTTCCGGCGCACCCGGAATCTCAAGCCCCGCCGCATTCAGCGAATCATCCACCAACACTTGCGTGCTCTCCGAAGAGGTCTTGCCCGAGATCAGAATAAACAGCGAGTAAATGCAGATCACCAGTATCAACACACCGGATATGGTCTTTTTAAACGCCTCGACCTTGCCGTGTTTCAACAGCCGGTCGTACAGCAGATAAAACATCAGCATGCAGGCGACGGTGATACAGGCCGATATGGCAAACATAATCGGTGCGCCCCAGTTCTTGACATACAACCCCACATTCGAAATGGTGTCATCCCCGGAAACCACCGGCAAGAATGCAATCGGTATCAACAGGAGCAGCGTGAAAATCGCATTCCACTTCATTCCGAGCTTCAAATCGTACTCTTCGTAATCTTCAAGCACTCTGACTGTCACAAGCGCCATGACCATGGCCGCCATATACAGCCAACGCGAATAGTAGACCGCTTTCATCAGATAAAAGATGCTGCCCACGCCCGGCATCAGCAGTGCCACACCGAAGCAGATCAAAACCCGTTTTTGCCAGGTCCCCTTTGACTTTTTAGCGGCGAGGAATGCGATTACCATCGAAATCGCAAACAGCGGCAGCCAGACGGCCACCGATTGCCAGCGGGTGTTGGAGTCCTCGATAAAATAGGTGAAGTGCGGCAGTTCGGGCGGGAACAGCATCGCGTGCAGCACGCCCATATACCGCCGTGTCTCTCCGTAGATATAAAATCCCCAGCCGTTAAATACCGAATCCAAACGCGGATTCGACATCAGCTCTAAAAAGCTCGGCAGCATCATAAACGCGGATACCGCCACACCGATCAGTGCTTCGGCAATACCGTGCAGCAGCTTTTTAAAGTCAAACTTCCAGTCGTCGGGACAGGTGATTCGCAAAACATAATACAGGATAAAGAAGACGACTTGTCCGATAAAGAAGAAATAGTTGGTCAGCACGTTGATCGCCGTAAACAGCGCGAACCAGCCCCACTTGTTCTCCTCAAACAGCAAATCAAATGCCAGCAGCATAAACGGGAACACCGCGACGACATCAATGAAGTGGTTGAAGAATATATTATATACCGTATAGGACGAGAAGGCGTATAACAGCGCGCCGATCAACGCATAATCCGGGTCTTTGAGATAGCGGCGCATAAACAAAAACGCACCGACCGCCGCAAGCGCCATTTTCAAAATCATCAACGGGCCCATCAGCGCGGGCATCCACGACGAGGGGAAGATCAGCGCGAGCCAAAAAAACGGGCTGCCGATCGTGTAAAAGCTGTAAGAGCTGATAAAGTCGGAACCGAGGTCGGTCTCCCAACTCCAAAAGATATTCCCGCTCTTGACCTGTTCGGCACAATATTGCCAAAACGGCATCTGTTGAACATTGTAGTCGCCGTAGTAGAAAAAGTAGCCTCTGTCCTTGATAACGAAAGGCAGAATCATCACGCAGCCGATTCCCAGCGCGATCAAAAAGACCTTCCACACCATCAGGTTATCCCGCTTTTTAATCAGCGGATTTTTCAGTTTAATCATTCTTACCTCCCGAAACGCCGTTGCCCGGCGCGGCGCGTCTCTTTTCAACCTCTGCGCGCTCTTTTTCGAACATATTCTACCACAATTTTGTTTGCGTATCAACCTTATTTATGCTAAAATATCCTAAGGAGAAAAGACCTGCTAAATCGCTTTCAGCTAAATTGACGAAAACAACGTTTTCTTTATATTGATTTTACTTTCAAAGGATGGTTGTCGCCCATGAAAAAAACCGCTTTTATCATCGCCGCCGCCGGCAGCGCAAGCCGTATGGGCAAAGACAAGATATTCTTATCTCTCAACGGCAGGCCTGCCGTAACAGGCCCGATGATCGCTGCTCAGCGCAGTGAATATGTCACCGAGATTATCATCTCTGCAAAACCCGGTGATGTGCTGGCTTTTTGGGATCTGGCCAAGGCCTTCGGCATCACCAAACTCAAAGCCGTCGTCACCGGGGGACAAACCCGCCAGCAGTCGGTCGCCGCCGCGCTCGACCAAACCGACGCCGAGATCGAATTGATCGCCGTGCACGACGGTGCAAGACCGCTTGTAACCACAGCTTTAATCGATACGGTTTGTACCGATGCCGAGCGGTACGGCGCCGCCGTGCCCGCCCTCGCCGCCACCGATTCGCTCAAAGAGGCCTCGGACGGTTTTGTCATCCGTACCGCCGACCGCGACCGCTTTTTCTCGGTTCAGACCCCTCAGATTTTTGACGCCGGATTGTATCGCGGCGCGATGTCGGTCGCTTCATCCACCGAAAAGGATTTTCGCGACGACTGCCAACTGTTCGAATTTATGGGACATCCCGTCTTTTTAAGTGCCGGAGACCCCAAAAACATCAAACTCACCGGCCCGATCGATGTCGCGGTCGCAAGAATCCTCGCGGAAGAGGACTTTTAATAAAAAATTGAATCCGTATTAAAACAAGGCAATCCCGCTGAACTTTTGAAAGGTGGTTTTATTAATGCGTATCGGACACGGCTATGACCTTCACCGCCTTGTCGAAGGGCGAAAGCTCGTCCTGTGCGGCGTGACGATCCCGTTTGAAAAAGGGCTGCTCGGGCATTCCGACGCGGATGTTGCCGTGCATGCGCTCATCGACGCGCTGCTCGGTGCGGCTGCGCTCGGCGACATCGGCAAGCACTTCCCCGACACCGATGAAAAATACCGCGGCGCCGACAGCATAGGGCTGTTGATTCACGCCGTCGATTTATTGGCGCAGCGGGGGTATTGGCTCGGCAACGCGGATGTCACCATCATCGCCCAAGCGCCCAAGATGGCGCCGCACATTTTAAAAATGCGCCAACACCTCGCCGATGCCTGCGGGGTCGAGCTCGACCGCATCAGTGTCAAAGCCACCACCGAAGAAGGTCTCGGTGTCACCGGAGACGGCAGCGCCATCCGCGCCCACGCGGTCGTCTTGATCGAAGAAACCGAATAAGTAAGTTAACAATTAAGCAGTTAAAAGTGAAAAGTGACATTCCCGACAACTACATGGCGCAGAAATGTCATTTTTCATTTACGCCAATCCTACTGGCATATCACTGTACACTCTTAACTTTTAACTGTTGAAATCATTCCATTCCCTGCATTGTCACTTTTCACTTTTAACTGCCAACTGTGAACTAAACTACTATTTGTATTCCACCCATTTCGATCCCGCCGTGTCGCAAATCGGGCATCGGTCGGGCGCTGTTCCCACTGTTACGTTTCCGCAAATCGGGCAGACATAATAAGTCACCGTGTCGGTCGCCGAACCCGTCTTTTCTAACTTTGTCAGCAGTTCACGATACAACTGCTCGTGCACGGCTTCGGCTTTTCCGATCTCGTCAAATGTCTCCATCGCCGCAGGATAACTCTCGCTCTCGGCGGTGCGGGCATATTGCGGATAATCATGCGTGGTCTCCCCGCTTTCCGCAGTAATACACTCCTCAAGATTTTCCTCGGTATCGCCGACGGTCACGCTGCCCGCAGGCGGCATGGCAAGCGGCGAAACGCCGTTCGCCAGTGCATACATCCGATCGATGTGTATACGCTCGGCGGCGGCGATCGCCCGAAACAGTGTCGCGGCCTCGGTGTTGCCCTCCTGCTCCGCCTTTTCGGCATACAGCAGATACTTTTTATTGGCGGTGTTTTCCCCCACGAGCGCCCCGACCAGATTGTCATAGGTCTTGGGCACCTGCGATTGCTTCGGCGGTCTGTCTGCGGCAATCATCGCCCAGACGATCACTCCGCAGATCACAATTGCGGCAACAACGAGAAAAACGGTGAAATAAGTTGGTTTTTTATAGTTGATTTTCGGCATACGCCCACCCCTTTGTATGGTTCAGTTCAACCAAAGCATACGGGGCTTTTTAGATAATTATGACAGCACCCCGGGGTTGAAACCCCGGGGCGCTGTCTGCGCTGTCACTTTTTTATTATTCGTTCCCGAAAATAATTTTCCCCTCCGAAGAGATTTTGCACTTGAGAAACGGGTTCTGTGTGGGAACGCTTTGAATCTCGGCGGCTCTTTTATCCTCCCGCGAGATCGTAATCTCATCCGGAAGAACCAGCATAAACGGATTGTCGCCCCACATCAGAAAGGTGCCGTCCTTTTGAATCGCCGCCATTGCCGCCTCCGAGGTCCGGCTGATCATAACCACATCACTCAATATCTTTGTCGGTTTCGCCACAAAATCCTCCGCGTTTAATTTCGTATATCGGCCTGTAACATTTTGCTTTCCGATTCCGGTTTGTCCGCCGACAGAAAATCCCCATCCAAAAACCGTTCCGTTGTTTTTCAAAGCGAAAACGGCAAACTGATTGGATGTGATGTCGGCAACCCCCGAGAGAATCTTTTTGGGCGCATTCACAATCAGCTCTTCGCCCTCCGCCGCCTGATGACCGTCACCGACCAGCCCGTAGGTGTTATACCCCCACGCATATACATCCCCGTCATTGGTGAGCGCGTACACCGCGTCCGGCCCGGCGGACATCCGATTTTGCTGGATGTCAAACCGCGCATCCGCGCTGACCAGCTTTTTCACATTGTCCAAAACTTTTACCGGCGCAGTCACCACATCTCTGGTCTCTTCAAGCCCGTCCCCCTGCGTCCCGTTGCCCACAAGCCCGAACTCATTGTCGCCCCAGGCCCACAGCGAATTGTCCTCCCGGATGGCGTAGATGTTTGCGGTTAACCCGTATGCCGTTTTCACACCGTCAAATGCCTTTGTGTATTGCAGGAAGTCATAATCGGTCGGTTCTTTGACCAAGCCGAAGACATAATCCGAATAAGCGGTCTCATCATAAGTACCGTTGCCGAACACCCCATACGAATTAACGCCCTTGACGAATAAATCCCCCTGCTCGGTGACATAGAACAGCTCGCCCGCATCCTTGCAGTTTTTTGCGATAATCGGGTTTTTCCAACCCGCCTCGTCAATAAACACTTCATCGCCCTCGTGGACCGTAAATTTCATAGCGACCAAATCGCCGTTTTCAAGTATCACGAAGATCGACCCGTTTTGGTTTGTAATGTTTTTTACACCTTTTGAAATTAAGATCATCGTCTCGCCGTCCGGTTCCGTCTCTTTCGGACGCGGATTTAAGTACAAATCCCCGTTTGTTTTTAAGATGTAGATGCCGTATGTTGCATCCGCAAATTTCAAAACCTCATCACACAGCTGTGTGACACCGTAATACGTTCCGTCGTAAGCACCGCTTTCATATGCCTTTTTTACCCCGTCTCCCAAAGCCGCAGCGGTTTCCTTTGCCATATCCGCAGCATTTTCACCTTTCTGCTGAACCCACAGCGTTCCGTCGCTGCTTAAAAAAAGATTGCATTGCGAAGTGATCTCCATTTTCGCCGTCGTGACATTCGCCAGTGTACGGTCTGCGTCACAGCCGGATAAAGAACCGGTCAGCATTACCACCGCCATCAATCCGGTTGCGATACGCATTATCGCATTACTCTTTGTTTTCATATTTATTCCTCCCGTTTTATGAAAAAAGGTAAAAGAATTACATCGCTGTTTACAGTATACATCCCTCTCCATATTATGTCAATATTGCTATGCGGGAACAACGCAAAAGGAGCGGTGAAAGCCGCTCCTTTTAACATTATTGATTTTGTTATCAGCTGTTCAGCACATCGGAATCGTCGTCTTCATCCAAACGCGGTTTTCTCGGGGTGTTTTTGCGTGAGAGCAGGATGATCACGATGCCGACCAGTGCCAGAGCCGCAACGCCGATACCGACCCAGATCAGGGGGTTCGTGCCGTTGCTGTCGGTGCTTCCGGGCACCGCGTCGGCGTCAAACACCGCCGAAACGATCACGAACGGAGACAGCGAGCTGAACGCAACATTGGTTCCGGTCAGGTTGGTTCCGGCCAAAAATTCTTCGATCGTAAACACGGCAACCGTGTCGCTCGAAAGCATAAACGCGCCCGATGTCGGAGCGGCAGTTCCGAGTACTTTGGTAATCGTGTAATCGGTCAGCTCGTAATAGCTGGTCGCCATAATCGGATCGCCGGAGGTCTGTGCGGCATATTTTCCGTCTGCGTCCTTTTCAAACAACAGCGCCGAGCCGTTGTTTTGCGCCATGTACTGCGCATACGGCATGATGTGATAGGTCACAACAGCGGTATCCTCGGTCAGCGTGAGCGGTGTGAACGGGAACCGGATGGTTCCGGTGAAACCGCTGAGCTCGTTGGGATTGGTCAGTGCAATGTCATATCCGGCAATGGAGCTTGAAAGCAGGGTCTTTACGAATAAATCGGTCGCCGTATCGGCGGAAAGACGGGAAACCGTCAGTGTGGTATCGTTCAGATACGTTCCGCTGACCATGATTCCGGTAGCCGGATCGGTGAGCGTCATGCTCTCATAGGCAGGTGTCGAGACCACCGAAGAGACCACGGAGCTGACCTGAGAGCTCGCTTTGGAGCTGGTTTTGGAACTGGTCTTGGAGCTTGTTTTAGAACTGGTCTTAGAGCTTGTCTTAGAACTGGTCTGGGAACTCGGCGAAGAACTGGGCACCGAAGAGGCAACAGAGCTCGTGATGGGTTCCCACTGCGCCGAAAGGGACATGTCCTCGGTGAGTTTCAACGTCGGATACTGCTGTGTAAAACTGGTAGATTTATAATTCCAACCGACGAATTTTAATCCCACCGGTGTAAACGGACAGGGAATGGCAAACACATTGATTTCCGTGCCGGCTAAATAAGTGCCGTGTTCGATCGGTTTGATCGGCGCTTGGTCAGTGCTTGCAACACCGGGCGTTAAGTTTAAAACATATTCCTTGGTGGCCTTTTCTGCCCAAGCCGCTTCGGCGTTCAGATAGATATTGCCGTTGGCGTCCATCGATGTGGTGGAGATGTTGGACAGCGTATAGGTCTGACCCGGCAGATACACACTTCCGTTAAACAACCAACCCGCAAACGTGTAGTTGCGGCGGGCGAGGTCCGTCGTGGGGAATGTGAATGTGCCATTTGGGATGGTTGTAATTGCAGCAGGCAGGGTGCCTGTGACTTTAGTCGGCAGATTGCTGGAGCCCGCAGTGAAGCCGATAATCACCTTCGGTGATTTGAAAACGGCGTATGCGATATACCCGGCTTTGTAGGTTGACGGATTGAAAGTTGCGCCGCCTGCGTAGAGATGGCCGTCAATCGACCACCCTGCAAAGGTATAAGCCGCCGCATTAGAAGCGCCCAAGGTGTTTACGAGGATCGGTCTGACCTGAGTTTCTCCGTAAAGCGTGGTTGCGGTTCCTTCAATGCCGCCGTTAAAGGTCATCGTTTGGAGTACCTGCGGAATGGAGTCGGCAATCTGAACCGAATATGTAATGCTGTACGTTCTCGGTGTGGAGGTCGTCGACGAAGTGGCGAATACGGAGGTGCCGAACAGCGACACCGCCATGACCAATGCCAGCATCAACCCGGCAATTTTGGATACGGTTTTCATTGTGTTTCCCCCTGTCTTTTTAACGGTTTTTTAAGATGTCCAATTCCGCACGCAGCCGCTCGTTTTCGCGCTTTGCGTCCTCGGCGGCGCATCGGTACTTGTTGACATCTTCCAGATAAGTTTTGAGCAAACCGCGCAGGTTGTCTGCGGCATCATTGGCTTTTTTCACGCTGTCCATCGCATCCAGCGACACCAGCGCCATCGCCTGCGCCAAGGTCATGTTGGTATTGGAGTTCATCATGGCGGTCAGGCGGGAATCGAGATCGGCCGCAAGTGCCTGCGCATACTGCGCCGTATCATTGGTTGTCAGGTTTAAAATCAACGGTCCGACCTTCAACGACACTTTATTTTGCTCCAAAATAACACCACCTTTCTCAAATTCAAATTATACCATAAGTTTTGGGTGATTACAACTCTAAATTTTCCCACAAAAGGTCATTTTTGGCGCTCAGCGCTTCACTCGAACCTTCAGCGTCACGATCTCAAAGTTGCCCAGCGCCACCTTGACTTTACCGTTTCTCACAGTCAGCGAGCGGATCTCGTTTTCAAGCAGATCGCACAGCGCTGCGCTTTCGACTTCGAACCCGAAGGTCAGCTTGGCGTCGCAGCGTTTTCCGAAGCTTTCGTACATGCGCACGATGATCCCGTCGCCGTCCTCGGCCTTTTTGACCGTCTCGACAATCACGTTCTTGCTGTCACAGGATACCGCCGAATAACTCTCGGCCAGTTTGCCGTTTTGTTTTCCGACTTTCACGGCCTCGAACGGGCAGTTTAACAGATAGGCCTGTTTGATGGTGCCGGTGTTGCGCAAGTTGCTCGCATGCGGCAGCAGCGCATAAGTGAATTCGTGGTGTCCCTTGTCGGCATGCGGGTTCGGGCTTGTGGCGCACTTCAGCAGCGTCAGCTTTAAGGTGCTGCCCTCGGCGTTGTGACCGTACTTGCAATCGTTGAGCAGCGAGACCCCGTAGCCCACTTCGGAGATGTCGGCCCATTTGTGTGCACAGACCTCAAATTTGGCCTTGTCCCAACTCGTGTTTTCATGGGTCGGGCGCTGCAGATGTCCGAATTGGATCTCATAAGTCGCCTTGTCGGCAAGCACATCAAGCGGGAAGGCCGCCTTCACCAACAAATGTTCCTCGTTCCAGTCCATCGCGGTCTCAAAGTCGATGCGCGGATTGTCCGAATATAACCAGACGTTTTGCTCAATCGTCGAAGTTAAAATGCGCTTTTTAATTGCAAAACCCGCGCGGCAGCCGTCGAAAATCTGCTTAATTGAAAGCACTTCGTCGGGCTTGCGCATCTTCTGTTTATAAAAATCGCTGATCTCCCAAGCGTCCCATTCCCGGGGGAAATCCTCAAAAATTTGAATCTCATTGCCTGCTTCTCCGCGCTTGAAGACATCTCTCTTGTTTTTCTTATCGTACAGCCGGGAGATATTGCCGCTCACATCGATAACCATCTTATAAAATTTATTTTCGGCAATGCGCCCCTTCAGCTTGACCGAGCAGTTGAAATTGGGCTCGACAACTTTCCAGCCGTGCGCCGGAATCACCTTGACACTGCCGGTTTTACCGTCCACTTTTACCTCGCCGTCACTTGTAAATCCCGTCGGATTAAACACCGCGATGCCGCCCTCGGTACCGATGTTGGCAACAAGATGCGCCTTGGCGTCTTCGGCGATCTTTTCGCCCTTTTCCCTGATCTCGGCGTATTGTTTATCGCTGTCCTCATAAACCTCGAAAACCGACGAGCCGGGGATGATGTCGTGGAATTGATTTAATAAAATTGTTTTCCACGAATCCGTAAAAATCTCTTGCGGATACTTTCCGCCCAACAGCAATTCATCGGTCACGGCAAGCGTCTCGGCTTTTTGAAATAAAAACTCGCTCTTGCGGTTATTCTTCTTGTTTTTCGCAATCGAGGTGTAGGTGCCGCGGTGGAGTTCGAGATACAACTCACCTACCCAAAGCGGGAACCGTTTGAGTTCCTTGGCCGACTTGTCAAAATTCTTTTTAGCGGTTGCAATGGCCTCTGCGGCAAAACTCATCTCTGTCTTCGGCAAACCCGGCAACCCTCGGGAAAGCCGCCGCTGATTTTCAAGCATCTGCTTGTTCGGACCGCCGCCGCCGTCGCCGTATCCGAACGTGGTCAGTGTGCGGTTATTGTATTCCTTTTGTTGATAGCGTTCCCAAGTGCCGAGTACCTGCCCGGCGGTCAACATGCCGTTGTAGGTGCAGGCGATCTCGCTTTTGCGCGGCACCGGACGATCCTGCGTAGTCACGAAGAACGAGAACACGCGGCTGCCGTCGATGCCCTCCCAGTAAAACGAGTCATAGGGCAGCATGTTGCGCTCGTTCCAGGCGATCTTGGTGGTCATAAAGTTGTCCACGCCGCTCTTTTTCATAATCTGGGGCAGCGCAGCGCTGTACCCGAAGACATCAGGCAGCCACAACATCTTGCTGTCGATGCCGAATTCCTCTTTCATAAACCGTTTGCCGTAAATCATCTGGCGTACCAGCGATTCGCCGCTGACCAGATTGGTGTCCATCTCCAACCAGGTCGCGCCCTCGACCTCCCAACGGCCCTCTTTAATCAGCTGCTTGATCTCCTCATACAATTCCGGCGCTTGTTCCTTGACAAACTGATACAGCTGCGGCTGCGAAGACATGAACTTATATTCGGGATATTGCTTCATCAGGTTGACCACAGTCGCAAAACTGCGCTGCGCCTTTTCAACGGTCTGACGCAGCGGCCATAACCATGCCACATCAATGTGGGTGTGTCCGATGCAGGCGACAACCGCGTCGCTCTTTCCGCAAAGGCCCTTGTAAAATCCCTTTTCCAACTGTCCGCGCGCGGTTAAAATCGACGCATAATAAGACGGACTCTTGGGTTTGCTCAGGTCGAGCAGATTGACCGCGATCTCCAGTTGTTTGAGTGTGTTGATGTGTACTTCGCTCTTGGCGTCGAAACAGTCCAGCGTGGAATACGGCACAAACAAATCATAATACATGGCCTCGGTCGCCAAATCGATGCTCTTGTACCCGGCTGAAAAATCAAACCGCATCTCGTTGTAACTCGAATAGACATAGATCAGCAGATCGTAGCTTTTTCCGCTCTCGAGCAGCACTTCGGTGTGGTTGACGTCAATGCCCTGCACCATCCGCCCGTCTAAATAGACGATCATCTGCGGATTCACCGCGTTCCAACCGGTCGTGCCCGTCAAAAGCTCCAGTACAACCTGTTTTCCGTCGGCGACTTCGGGAGCACTCAGCTTGGCGCGCATCCACCAGTGGGTGTCGCGCCCGCTCAGGCGGCTGTTGTCGGCCGTCAGCGGTTTCCAGCCGGTTTCGGGCGGCGTATTGCCGTCTTTATATTCGCTGCTGACGAACTCCATCCCCTCGACGGGGCCCATATCCTCATAAATGAGTTTTTTCAGCTGCTCGCAGATTACTTTGACCTTGTCCTTAATAAAATCCATACTACACCTCAAATAATTTCATCTTTTCAATTTTAAAGTGAACCGCTCAGATTGTAGGGGAGCGAAATCCGCATTGACAGTTTGCAGGGAACCTTGAATTTTCAAATGTTCCGGCATACATTATTTTCACCGGCTATTATTCCCCCTGCTTCCCGAAAAGTTCAATTTCATTATATCAGCGACTCTACAAATACGCAAGGTCATTTCGCGGAAATGTTGCTTGTATAAACTTTGTTTTAACGTACCAAGAGCAAAAACGGCAAATAAAAAAACACGCCGAAGCGTGCTTTTTTGGCCTGCCCGATGG
>CAZTDA010000011.1:0-14909 GCA_964612155.1 uncultured Eubacteriales bacterium
CATGAAAATCCCATCGTGACCGATGAAGTGACGAACTATACGCTGAATAAAATTTATTACCCCCGCATCAATCATTGTTTTAACGCAGGGGTGACAGTGGAGTACGATGTTTTTGCAGCGAATTCACAAGTCAGCCAACTTCGCAGTATGGACGGCTTTTGGAGTTCGGCAGTAAAAGTCTATCGCACTGCGTTGGCCGAAACGGTTGGTTCCGGACAACGCAGAAACGGTGCGTTGATGGATAAAGAAAAATGGTTTTATGCGGTTGAGGCGGATGACTATGTTTCCCGGGCGGCTGCCGATAAAATCAATACTTCTGTTCTTGCTTATATCGATGAAATACATTCGAAACCACTGATGGATTATTATAAAGAAACCGGAATGACGCGCAACGAGCTGGTTTTATATTTCAATCCGGGGATTGATGATGATCTGAAAAGCACATTGGACGATTATCTCAATGACCGGGGCGGCACGATTGAAAAAATTCTCGGAAATGGAATTACCTACAATCAAAACGCACCCACCGTAATTTGCGGGAAGTGTGTGGTTTATCCGCGGGCAGGAGCATATTTTTGGAGCGGTTTTCTCGACAGCGATTATCCGCTGGCATTCTATCTGCCTGTCTGCTTGATTTTCGATATTTATACCGGAGAACCGATACAGCTTTCAAAATTATTTTTAAACGGATGGGAAAAGGCGGCGAAATGGAGTGAAATTTCGGCGACATTTCACTCAAATTCTGAACCAACGGAGATACCTGATGTCAATAATCTGGTACTAGTTAAATTAGATTGGGGGAGGGGATATGACATACAGTCATTTGCCGTATTTATGACCAAGGACGGCAAGAAGACCTATCAGGCGGAAATTCCCGGGGAGTATTTGAATTTTGACTGAGGATATGATAAGATAGGGCTGTAAAACACACCAAGACCCGAGCTTAAAAAACGCGAAGGATTGATTTGATGAAACAGCCCAATATCCTGTTCTTTTTGGCCGATCAACACCGCTACGACTGCACCGGGTATGCCGATAAATATCCCGTGTCCACGCCCAATATCGACGCGCTGGGCCGTGAAGGGGTCTGTTTCAACAACGCCTTTGCGCCGACGCCGGTCTGCGCGCCCGCACGCCAGTCGTTTTTATCCGGGCGCAGAGCCGAAGCCATCGGCGCGCTGCATAATTATAATTTTATCCCGACCAAGACCCTGATGCCCGAGGATTTTCATCTGATCAAAGGGTTGAAGACGGCGGGCTATACGACTTCTTTTATCGGTCAGTGGGACGGCTCCATACGCCCCATCGACGAGTTCGGGTTCGATCAGGTTCGGCTCGGCAAAGAATACGCCGCTTTTATTAAAGGAAAATATCCCGATGTGAGCTATACAAATTCGTGGTTCGGAGAACACAACCCGATCCCGCTGCAAGACAGCCGGACGCACTGGTATGCCGCCCGCGCTTGCGAACAGATTCAAGCGCTTTCCGGGTCGGACAAGCCGTGGTTTATTTGGATGGACGGGGTCGATCCGCATCTGCCCTGCAGGCCGTCCAGTCCGTTTTTCGAGCAATACAAGCCCGAGGACGCGATCATTTGGGACGGCTTCGGCGACCGGTTTATCGACAAACCTTATATCCAGCGGCAGCAAATTTTGAACTGGCGGCTTGAGAACATGAGTTGGGAGAACTGGGCGCCGACCGTCGCGGCTTATTATGCGATGATTTCGCAGGTGGACGACGCGTTCGGGCGGGTGATTGACGCGCTCAAAGACAGCGGTCAGTATGATAATACGCTGGTCATCTACACCTCCGACCACGGCGACATGTGCGGCAGCCACGGGATGATCGATAAGCACTACATCCTCTGGGATGATGTGATTCATGTCCCGCTCGTCATGCGGCTGCCCGAAAAGATTCAACCGGGTACGGTGTGTGAAAATTTCGTCAGCAACGCACTTGACCTTTTGCCGACTTTGGCCGAAATTGCCGGCTTTGAAGTGCCGGAAAACGCAGTCGGAACCTCGCTTTTTGACACGGAAAACAGGGACGACTGCGCCGTCTGCGCCTCCGGCGGACAGCAGTTCGGCGCGTTTACGCAGCGGTGCATCCGCACAAAAACGCACAAATATATCTGGAACCCGACCGATATCGACGAGCTTTATGATTTGAAAAAGGACCCCGGCGAGCTGCGCAATCTGATTAAAAATCCCGATTACGCCTATTTGGTCTCACTGATGCGCAAAAAGATGAAAGCCGAACTCGTACGCTGCGGCGACCCTTATGCAAAAGCGGGTTGGCTATCACGGCAGCTCGATGAGGACGTAAAATTGATATAATCAAATGTAGGGGCGGATCGTATCCGCCCGCTATTTTATCCCAAAATCGAAGCCGACAAACCAAACACCCCTCCGGACTTCGTCCGTGTGGGGCATTTATCGATTCGAGAAACTACCCTGCGCCAATTCCCCTCTGTGGAGGGGTGCCCTCGCAAGGGCGGGGTGGTCAATTTAGTTCCTGAAGCTCAGCGCAAGGCTTTTCAACTACCATATTTTTGAAGCGTATCCGAAAAGTCCTCGTCTGTCATGCCCATCACGATTTCCCGAATCGTCTCATGTATCTTTTGAATTTTAGCTTCTTTGTCGCCTTGCACATGTTCAACTGTTTTCAAGACACAATTTCTCTGATTATTTCCGTATCCGTCAATGCAAATCTCTTCACCGGGAACCGAATCATACCACAAACACTCTGCCTTGTTGGAAATATTCCAAAAATCCGTTTCTTCAATTACGGACAGAAACTTCTGCCTATCCTCGTCGGATAATTGCCCGTTAAACTCAAACTCGATTTTTGCGACTTTTTCCCAATCTACATCAAACGGATTCGCTCTCATATCAAGTTTCATACAAGTCACTTCGGCGGGTTTATCGTTATATATCAAAACTGTATAATAAAACCAGGGATTAGGAGTAGAAGGGCTTTCGAAAATGCGAAATTCATATTCAGCTGCATTCCCGTCTTTTGTATCCTCTATATTCTTATAAAAGAAATCATTTAGAAAATCCCTGTAGAAAGAGAAAAATGCCGAGTCAAAATCCAACACAATTCTCGTATGCTCTTCCGGCTGTGAAATGACTTCCGGCACGCTGCAAGCACAGTAGATTACTAGTAAAAAAACCAAAGCAAATAATATGAACTTTTTCATGCCGCCAACTCCCCTTTGCTTTTTAGGATTCACTTTTATGCTCCATATTATAGCAAATTAATCCATATTTCGCAACCCTCGCATTGAAATATAGATATCCCTCCCTCGCTTGTTATAAGGAGGAGTACCGCCGCAATGGCGAAGGGATTTACGGGCAACATAGCAGGCCTTACCCGTATCACCCCTACACTGTGTTTCGCGATTTTACGGCTATTCAGGCCTTAGAATGAAATAAATCCGTGCTGAGATATTTTTCTCCCCGGTCTGCGAACACCACCACCACAAAGCCCTCGTCGATTTCTTTGATGCATTCGAGTGCGGCCAGCATTGCCGCGCCGCTGCTCATGCCGACAAAAATCCCCTCTTCGCGCACGATCAATCTTGACATCGCAAAGGCGGCTTCGGACTCGATCATCACGGACTTGTCGATTTTAGTTGCATCGTAAATTTCGGGGACAATGGCCTCCTGCATGTTTTTGAGACCTTGTATATAATGCCCGCGAACCGGCTGTGCTTCGACGATCCGGATTGCGGGATTTTTGCTTTTTAAGCCCATACCGACACCCATAATCGTGCCCGAAGTGCCGAGCGCGGAGACAAAGTGGGTGACTTTTCCGCCGGTGTCCTCCCAGATCTCGTTGGCGGTCGTGTAATAGTGGGCGAGTTTGTTGTATTCGTTTGAAAACTGGTTCGGCATAAAATACGCATCCGGGTGGCCTTGGTATAATTCGTGCGCTTTTCGGATGGCACCGTCCGTGCCCTGAGCGGGGTCTGTTAAAATGATTTGCGCTCCGAACGCCTCGATCATTTTACGGCGCTCGACCGAAACCGCTTCGCTCATCACGATGACCACACGATACCCCTTGACGGCGCCGATCATCGCAAGTCCGATGCCGGTATTGCCGGAGGTGGGTTCGATGATGGTTTTATCTTTCGTGAGAACGCCGCTTTGCTCGGCCTGTTCGATCATTTTTAAAGCGATTCGGTCTTTGATACTGCCGGTGGGGTTGAACCCTTCGATTTTTGCATACAGCGGGATATGGGGTTTGGGATTGAGCCGATTGATGCGCACCAGAGGGGTGCGCCCGATGGTGTCGAGGATATTATCGTACATTTGCGTTGTCCTTTCGGTGGTAATTGAAGTTAACAGTTGACAGTTTACAGTGATAAGTGACATCCCCGAAAACATTCATTTATAAATGCAACCTGCTCTGTCACTGCCCACTTTTAGCTGCCAACTGTTCACTGTGCTTTTTTACCTTGTCTCTTCTTTCGGCGAATCAAAATGACGGTGACAACGACCGCGACAATTAATACGAGCAGTCCGCCCACTGCTAACAATACATAATTTTGAATCAAAACGCCCTGCGTGGACGCCAAAAACGCCGGTAAGGGTTTATCGATCAGGTCGCCGTAATACAACAGTTCGGTGGTATAGGATGCGTCGGCTTCGTTGATGGTCACAACCCGAGTACCGTGCTTTTCGCCGTTGCCGTAGATGTAGAATGTCAGCCCCGGCGTCATCACAAGGTCGATGCCGCTGTCGGTGACGATAAAATCGTTGACATGATCATGCCCGAAAAAGGCGGCTTTGATATCGCCGGTATCAATCCATGCGTCAAATTCGCCCTGATTTCGGACGGGCGGGCAGGGGCCTTCGCCGAGCGTGCCCGAGAGGGTGTAGTCGGGGTTGAGGGTATAATAATTGTCGTGCCAAGCGTCGATGCCGCGCACCGCGCCTTCAGTGTCCTTTGAAACAGTGTAGAGCATATTGTAAATCTCGGGTACGATGATGTGTTGAAACGCATAACCGGGCAGCTGTCCGTACTGGGCGGTCAATGCCGCGGAGGTCTGCTCGTACCAGTCGATCTGATCTTTTTCGACACAGGCATAGGTGCCCTCGCCGGTCGTGTCGTAAGTGCCGCTGTCAAAAAACCAAAGCACGCATTTAGGTTGGCCGTCCGTGCCGTTTACGGTCAAATAATAGTTGCCGCAGCCGGTTATATCCTCACCCTCCACCGCCAAACAGCCGTCAAAGGTTTGATAATAGGCCAGTTGCGTCTCTTTGGAGATACCCCCCTCATCATCGTGGTTGCCGAAGACAACGGCAAATTCCAAACCGCGTTCGACTACCGGATTCACAATCGCGTCGATGGCCATTTTGGTTGCCTCAAGGTCGTTACCGATGGACGGGGAGTGGATCATATCGCCCAAAAAGACCACCAAATCGGGGTCGGCGGCATCGAGCGAGGCGTTCAATAAATCGAGCATTGCCTGCTGCGGGTTATCGGTATCCTGCGGGTCGGCGAGAATTAAAATTTTAAATTCGCCGTCCGAAAAGTTCAGCGATGCGGCACTGAGCAGGGGTGACATCATCGCGCACAACAATAACGCAAACAGAAAAGCAAGCATTCTTTTCATATTGATCGGCCATTCTTTGCATTTTTACTTTAGAATTGGATTTTTTGAAGCACCGCATCGGCCATCAGATCAAACGCTTGGGGCGAAAGTCCCGGTCCGACGCGTTTGACATGTTCTCCGATGATACCCGCCAGTGAATCCGGCTTTTGCGGGGCAGGTGCGGATTTGATCGTTTTCACAAAGTCGGGGTAACGAATAATCTGAAGCCGCTCGATTTTGCGCTCTTTGGCGCGGCGTTCCAAAATCGCCAGTGCGATCTCGCGATAGCCGACCTCCGTCGAAAGACCGCATTCACGCGCGGCTGCGGGTAAAATCTTTTCAAACAGGAGACGCTTGGGGTCGCCCTCCGTCAGATTCATCAGGTCGGCAATCAAAGCAATTTCTTTTTCGCCGAATGTGGTGAAAAGGGTGAAAAAATCCTCTTCTCGCGGCGGATTTTGGATATAATACTGTAGTCCCGAAAGACCCTTGATCAAACGAAGTGCATCGCAGCGTCCGATTTGGATGCTGCGCATCACCCGCTCGTGGCTGAAGTCGAGAATGTTCCCCAAATCCTCCGACGGGCCGAGCTCGGTGACCACCAAATCGGGTTTTTTGAACTTTTTGACCACGCCGATGGCATAGGTGCGGATGACGAGGATATCGCGAAATCCCTTGCGGTAGAGCATATTGACCGGCAGATTGTTGTAAAATCCGCCGTCAATGTAGATTTCCCCGCTGATCGGCTCAAGCTTAAAAATCGGCATGTTCGCGCTCGCCATCAGGTATTCGACCAATTTGCCCTGCGGGATATCCTCTTTAAACAGTTCCATCGGTTTCATCATGGGCATTTTCAAGGTGACCATTCCGAATTCAATCGGGGAGGCGCGCAGTTTTTCCTCGTCGACGGCCTCGGTTAAAATGGCGCGGATTTTGGTGGTGTCAAGCCCTCTTTTTTCAAAAAAGGTATGCAAAGCCGTGCGCATCGGGCCGACTTTCTTAAAATCTAAATTCAGGTACAGAATATCGTGCAGGACGGTTTCGTCAACTTCAAACATTTGAGACAGCGAAATTTTTTGCCACCATACAAGGCATTTTTCCCATTCGCCCTGTGCGACCATTGCACCGTTTAGTGCACCGATCGATGAGCCCGCGACACCGCCGAACGTGGTACCGTTTTCGTAAAACGCACCGACCGCACCGATTTGATAAGCACCCCTTGCGCCTCCGCCCTCTAAAATCAAACCTTTTGACATGCCCATCACCTCTCACTTTTGAGTTTAACATGATTTTTAAATTTATTCAATATGGCGCGAAAGGATTCGCGGTTTTGGTTGACATCGGTGCAGCGCATTAGTATAATTTGAGCAGACTGGAGGCATTCCTATGGAACTTTTTCATCATACACAAAACGGTCTGCCCGAGTGGCAGGCAAACCCCGGTATTTTCTCGATCAATCGGCTGCCGCACCGGTCGGATTTTTCGCGTTATTCCACCCTTGCCGAGGCACTTTCGTGCGCCCGTTGGAGCGGTGAGCGCTACTTCTCGTTAAACGGCGAATGGGAATTCGCATGGTATGCGCACCCGGCGGATGTGGCTGCGGATTTTGTAAAGGGTGAAGTCCCGTTCGGCAGCATTGCGGTGCCCTCGAATGCGCAGGTGCTGGGTTACGGCACGCCGCAGTACTGCAATGTGCAGTACCCGTGGGAGAGCGGCGAGGATGTGATGGCGCCGTTTGTGCCCGAACAAAAAAACAACGTGTTTTGTTATCGCAAGCGCTTCTTTTTACCGCAGAGCTTTGACGGCAAAGAAGTGATTTTGCATTTTGCGGGCGTGGACAACTGTTTTTACCTGTGGGTAAACGGCCATGAGGTCGGGTTTTCGAAAAACTCTTTTAATGCGGCGGAGTTTGACATCACGCGGTTTTTGCACGAGGGCGAAAATCTGATCGCCGTGCAGGTGATGCAGTACAGCGACTCCAGCTGGCTTGAGGATCAGGACTTTTTCCGGCTTTCGGGCATCTTCCGCGATGTGTTTCTTTATTGTATGCCGCAAAAAGCGCTGACGGACTTCGGCACTGTTTGCGACTGGTCGAACGGCAGCGGCAATCTGACGCTTTACGGAAAGACAGAACCGGCTTCGCATGCCGCGCTTTATGACGGGAATAAAGAGATTTTCTCGGCGGCAGTCACCGGCGATTTCAATTTATCGGTGCTGCTTGAAAACATCAAGCCGTGGTCAGCCGAAAAGCCGAATCTTTATACCATTGTGATCTCCGCCGACGACGGCAGCGAGTTCAGCTCGACCCATGTCGGCTTCCGGCGGATTGAAAACCGCGCGGGCGTTTTATATTTAAACGGCGCACAATTAAAGTTTGTCGGTGCGGACCGACATGAATTTGACGCCAAATACGGACGAGCCATCACCCATGAGATCATGGAGAGCGACGTGCTGATGATGAAACGGCACAACATCAACGCCGTGCGCACCTCGCATTATCCCAACCATCCGTATTTTCTGGAACTGTGCGACAAGTACGGTTTATATGTGATCGACGAGACCAACATGGAGACCCACGGCACCTGGGGCTGGCCCGATGTGACCCGCATCCCGGGCGACGATAGGCAGTGGGAACCGGCGCTGCTCGACCGCGTCGAGGCCGTTTTCCAGCGCGACAAGAATCGCCCGAGCGTGATTTTGTGGTCGCTGGGCAACGAGAGCAACGGCGGCAGCGTGATCCACGAGATGTACAAACGCTTTAAGTCCAAAAACGACGGGCGGCTGGTGCATTACGAGGGCGGCAGATGGGGTGAGGAGGGAACGCTTTCATCCGATTTGGTTTCCGCGATGTACTCGTCTTTTGAGCAGTGTGACAAACTACTGAAGCAGGGTAAAAAAGAGCAAAAGCCGGTAGTTCTGTGCGAATACGCCCATGCGATGGGCAATTCCTGCGGCGATCTGGACACTTATACCGATTTGTTTTATAATACCGAGGGATTCTTGGGCGGCTTGATCTGGGACTTTGTTGATCAGGCACTCTGGAAAACCGAAAACGGCAAGACCTTTTTGGCGTTCGGGGGTGATTTCGGCGATTACCCGAACGACGCGGAATTCTCCGGCGACGGCTTGATCACCGCCGACCGCAGAATCACCCCGAAATTGATTCAGGCCAAGCACAGTTATCGTCCTGCGGTATTTGGCTGCAAAAAGCCGGGCAGCGGCGAGTACACGGTGAAAAACCGCGCGCTGTTCACCGACATCAACGAATACGACATCGTCGTGACCTATACCAAGTTTACGGGTTTTGAGCAGACCGTGCTTGCCTCGCAGAAGTTGGCGGTCAACTGCCCGCCCGGACAAATCGCCGAATTCACAGTGCTGTCTCCGAAAAAAGTCGACGGCGAACTGCAGGCGAGAGTCGAACTGGTACTGCGCTCTGATACGCTCTGGGCAAAAGCCGGATTCGTGGTCGCCTGCGACGAGTTTGTCACAGGTAAGCAACCTGCAGCGGCGGTTGTCAAGAGTTCCGCTCCCAAACTGATCAGCACTTATGGCAACATTTATATTGAGGGGCAAAGTTTTACCGCTCGATTTTCACGGCGCAGAAGCGAATTGGAGAGCTACCGCGTGAACGGCAGAGAACTGCTCGCCGCACCCGTGCGCCCGATCTTCTGGCGCGCGCCTAACGACAACGAAAACGGCTGGCGGATGCAGTCGGCACTGGCTTGCTGGCGCGGGGCCTGTGATACCCGCGGTGCGATTCCGTTGTCGGGATTTAAAAACGTCAAGCAACTGAAGGATTGCGTCGAGGTTGAAGTGTATACCCGCGCGGCGACTTTCATCCCGAACATCGTCGAACTGGTCTACCGGTTTTACGGCGACGGCACGGTCGAAATCGACTTTGAAACCGTGCTCGACAAAAATGTTCCGTGTCCGCCGAAAGTGGGCATGCAGTTCATCCTGACAAGTGGCATTCAAACCGTAAAGTGGCTTGGGATGGGTCCGCACGACAACTACTGCGACCGCGTGACCGGATGTCTGCTCGGCGTTTGGGAAAAACCGGTCGACGAGATGTATTTCCGTTATCTCAATCCACAGGACAGCGGCAACGCGATCGGCGTTCGCATGGCACAAGTGTCGGGCGAATACGGGCTCACGGTGACCTGCGACCGGAATTTTGAGCTGAACGTCGGGCGTTATACCGCCGAACAACTCGAATTTGCGAACCACTGGCACGAGCTGCCCGAGAGCGACAAGACCATTCTCCAAATCAATTACGCCAGTCAGGGCGTCGGCGGCGATCTGAGCTGGGGAGAGACCGGCAGACCGCATGAAAAATTCCTGTTAAAACCCGGGAAATATCAATATCAAATCCGGCTCACGCCGCAAAAATAGATTTAAATTATAAAAAGGACGGACAACACATGGCTATGACAAGCAGAGAGCGCTTTTTGCGCTGCTATGAACACAAAGAAGCCGACCGCATCCCCATGACCGACTCCCCTTGGCAGGGCACTCTCGACCGCTGGCGGCGCGAGGGGCTGACCGAGGCGGCTTGGGAAGATCGCTTCGGCTTTGACCGCATTGCCTTTTTCGGCGGCGACAACTCCCCCCGGTTTCCTCAAAGAGTCGTCGAGGAAACCGAGACCCACATTACCAAAGTCACCGAATGGGGCGCGACGCTGCGTTATATCAAGGGTGTCGACTCGACGCCGGAATTTTTACACTTCGAAGTCACCGACCCCGACAGCTGGCGCAAAATCCGCGACCGCATGGCCCCGTCACGCGACCGCATTGACTGGGACAGGGCGGCAAGCAATTATAAAGTTGCGATGGAAAAGGGCTTTTGGCGCTATGCCAACTTCTGGTTCGGCTTTGATGTGACCCATTCGTGGTTTATCGGCACCGAGACGCTGCTGATGGCGATTGCAGAAGAACCGGAGTGGTGCGTCGAGATGTTTAACCGAGAACTCGATGTGAACATCGCCCTGATCGAGATGATGCTCGACGCGGGTTATGAGTTCGACGCTGTCCAGTGGCCGGACGACATGGGCTATAAAAACAATCAGTTCTTCTCGCTCAGTACATACCGTGAGTTGTTGAAACCGGTGCAAAAACGCGCCTGCGACTGGGCGCACGCCCACAACCTCAAGGTGCACTTGCACTCCTGCGGCGATGTCAACCCGTTTGTGCCGGAACTCATCGAGATCGGCGTTGACGCGTTGAACCCGCTCGAGGTCAAAGCCGGGATGGACCCGATTGCGCTGAAAAAGAAATTTGGGGACAAGCTGGTTTTGCACGGCGGCATCAACGCGGTCAAATACGAGCAGACCGAGGAATTCATCGCCGAGATGGAAAAGGTGATTCCGGTAGTCAAAGAGAGCGGCGGCTATATTTTCAGCTCCGATCATTCGATCCCGAACAATGTTTCGCTGGCTGAGATGACTGCGATTGCCGAGGCGGCCATGCGGCTTGGAAAATATTGATTTCAATTGAAATAAAACGGATAAGTGCTATAATAAACTTAATATTAAGCGGAGGTAATTTTCTATGTCATTAACAAAGGTTGCAATCATCGGATGCGGCGGAATCGCCAACGGCAAACATATGCCGTCACTCAAAAAGACCGGTATGTGCGAAATAGTCGCATTCTGCGATCTGATTAAGGAGCGCGCCGAAAAAGCGGCCGCCGAATTCGGCGTCAAAGGCGCAAAGGTCTATACCGATTATAAAAAGCTGCTCAAAGACCCGTCCATCGAGGTCGTGCATGTCTGCACCCCCAACCGCTCCCACAGCAAAATCTCGGTGGATGCGCTGAATGCGGGCAAGCATGTCATGTGCGAAAAGCCGATGGCGATCAACTATAAAGAAGCCCTGAAAATGGTCGAGGCCGCGAAGGTCAACAACAAACTGCTGACCATCGGTTACCAACAGCGCAACCGCCCCGATACGGCATATCTCAAAGCCGAATGCGAAAAGGGAACACTCGGCGAGATTTATTTCGCCAAAGCGCGTTCGGTTCGCCGTCGCGGCGTTCCGACCTGGGGTGTGTTTTTGAATGAATACGAGCAGGGCGGCGGCGCACTCATCGACATCGGCACCCATGCGCTCGACATGTGCATGTGGCTGATGCAGGATTGGGACGTCAACTATGTCGTCGGCACCTCGTATACCAAGCATAATAAGGACACCGAAACCGCCAACATGTTCGGCGACTGGGATGTCAACCAGTTCACGGCGGACGACGCTTCGTTTGGATTCATCGTGATGAAGAGCGGCGCGACCGTCTTCCTCGAAGCCACTTGGGCGCTGAACACTCTCGATCAGGCCGAGGCCAAAGTCGAACTCTGCGGCACCAAGGCCGGCGCGGATATGGTGGACGGATTGCGTATTAACGGCATTAAAAACAACTGTCAGTATATTGAAAAACCCGACTTCGCCGCCGGCGGCGTGGCTTTCTTTGAGGGGAATAAAGGCCTCAACTCAGCCGACATCGAGCAGGTGATCTGGATGAACGCCGTCAACGGCAAGGGAGCCCTCTCGGTGCTGCCCGAACAGGCCGCAGTCGTCACCCGCTGCCTCGACGCGGTCTACGAATCCGCTAAGACGGGTAAACCCGTGTATTTTAAATAAACATATCAAAACCTTCGGTTTTGACTGGGGAGTTTTACGCTGACGCGCAAAACATCCCAATATCAAAACCTTCGGTTTTGACTGAGGAGTTTTACGCTGACGCGCAAAACATCCCGAAAAAGAAAGGTATCATTATGAACGTGACAATTTTTGTCGAGGACAACAAGGCCAATACCCATCCCGCAGTGCTGGAAGTTTATAAAGATGGTATCGCTGCTGAACTTGCGACGATTTTTAAAGGCGGCAAAGTGCGCACGGTCAGCGTCTTTGAGCCCGAATGCGGTTTGACCAAAGAAGTGCTCGACGACACCGATGTGCTGTTGTGGTGGGGACATTGCCGCCACAATGACGTGTCCGACGAAGTATCCAGACGAGTTGCCGATGCGGTTTTAGCCGGAATGGGCCTGATCGTACTGCACTCGGCGCACTATTCCAAACCGTTTAAGGCGCTGATGGGCACGACCTGCTCACTGCGCTGGCGCGACGGCGATTTCGAGCGGCTTTGGATTTGTTCCCCGTCGCATCCGATCGCCAAAGGGCTGCCCGAGTACATCGAACTTGATGAAGAGGAAATGTACGGCGAGTTCTTTGACATTCCGACTCCCGATGATCTGGTCGGTATCGGCTGGTTCAGAGGCGGCGAGGTCTTCCGCTCGGTCTGCGCGTTCCGCAGAGGACTCGGCAAGGTGGTCTATATCCAGCCCGGCCACGAGACCAATCCGACCTATCAAAACAAGGATATCCGCCGACTGATTCACAATGCCGCTTCTTGGGCTGCCGCCGACATCAGAGCCGACGCTCCGACCGGAAGCCGCCATTGCGAAGTACCGCCGGAGAGCAAATAAGTAAATAAATAAATTAGCACCCCAAACAGGGAGGTTTTAGTATGAAATTAGGCGTTTTAACCGTATTGTTTTCCGACCGTTCGCTCGAGGATACGCTCAAGTATTTGGCGGGTATCGGCATCGACACGGTCGAAATCGGCTGCGGCGGTTATCCCGGACGCGCACACTGCGACCCCGAGATTTTGCTGTCGAGCCAAAAAGCGCTGGACGAGTTCAAAGCCAAATTCAAGCATTACGGCATCGGCATCTCGGCACTGTCGGCACACGGCAACCCCGTGCATCCCGATAAGGCAACCGCCGCGACCGCGCACGACCATTTTATTAAAGCGTGCCAACTGGCGCAGAAACTCGACATCGACCGCGTGGTCACGTTCTCGGGCTGCCCCGGCGACCATGCGGGGGCCAAATACCCAAACTGGGTGACCTGCCCGTGGCCGGACGATTTTTTAAAGATTCTCGACTGGCAGTGGGACGAGGTCTTGGTACCGTATTGGAAAAATACCGTCAAGGAAGCCGGAAAATACGGCATCGAAAAAATCGCATTTGAGATGCACCCGGGTTTTTGTGTCTATAACACCGAAACCATGTTAAAAATCCGCGACCGCGTCGGTACGCAGCTCGGCGCGAACTTTGACCCGTCGCATTTGTGGTGGCAGGGCATGGATCCCGTCGAGGCCATCTACGCGCTCAAAGGTGCGATCTATCACTTCCACGCCAAAGACACAAAAATCAATCCGCGCACGACCCGTGTCAACGGCGTGCTGGATACCAAACATTTTGGTGATGAGCCCAACCGCAGCTGGATTTTCCGCACGGTCGGTTACGGGCATGGCGAGGACGTCTGGCGCGACATCGTTTCGGCACTGCGTATGACCGGGTATGACTATGTGATGTCGATTGAACACGAGGATTCGCTGATGACCCCCACCGAGGGATTGGAAAAAGCCGTCGACCTGCTGCGCAGGGTGATCGCGTTCGAATCCAAACCCGGCGGAATGTGGTGGGCTTGAATTGAAACAAGTCGAAAGTAAGTTAACAGTTATCAGTTAAAAGTGTACAGTGAAATTTCAGTTAACAATTTCTAATGGTTACTTTAATAAACGAGTATGGGCGAATGCATTTCACCTCTACGCTCCTATTATTAATGCGGTTATTTGAATTGTCACTTTTCACTGTTAACTGTCAACTGTTAACTTAGGTGATAAAAAACACTGTCACTGTACACTTTTACTGCTAACTGTTAACTAACAATTATAAGAACGAGGTAACCAACTTGTCTTCACACAAAGAGGCGGCCGCCGAACATGCGATCATCGGCGCTACCGCAATCTCAAAACCTTATGAACGCAACACCCACCCCGACGCGCAGTGGTTTCCCACCGCGGGTCTGGGTCTTTTTCTGCACTGGGGCATCGCCTCGGTGTTCGGAAACACCGACATCTCGTGGGGGATGATGCAGGATTTTGTCTGGGACGCACCGCTGCCCGGATATCCCAAAGTCACGCCCCGTCAATATTACGAAGAAGGCATTCCGAAATTCCACCCGGACAAGTTTGAGCCCGAAAAGTTCTTAGGCGCGGCGGTAGAGGCGGGATTCAAATATGCCGTTCTGACCACCAAGCACCACGACGGATTTACGCTATTCCCGAGCAAATACGGCGAATTCGGCGCGGCGCACTCGCTGCACGGGCGCGATCTCGTGGGCGAATATGTCGACGCCTGCCGCAAGGTCGGCATCAAGGTCGGCCTGTATTACTCGCCGCCGGACTGGTATTTTAACCGCGATTACATGAGCTTTAGCTGCGGCAGAAATCCCGACAGCAGCCGGG
>CAZTDA010000012.1:0-14656 GCA_964612155.1 uncultured Eubacteriales bacterium
TTGAATACAAGGCGCCATCTGGCTGGCCATAAAGCGTTCCCAGATAAGCTTATAAAGTTTATATTGTTCGGGGGAAAGCGAACTTTTAATTTTATCCGGTGTCAGTTCGGGTGTGGTCGGACGGACGGCTTCGTGCGCATCCTGCGCGTTCTTGGCCTTGTAGATGTTGCGCTTTTCGGGCAGATAATTGCTGCCGTACGCACTTGTGATATAATCCTCCGCTGCTTTTGCCGCTTCGTCGGCGACCCGCAGGGAGTCGGTTCTCATATAGGTGATCAGACCGGTTTCGCCGATGCCCGCAACGTTGATGCCCTCGTAGAGCTTTTGGGCGATCTGCATGGTGCGCTCGGAGCGCATGCCCAAACGGCGGGAGGCATCTTGTTGTAATGTTGAAGTCGTGAACGGCGGGGCGGGGCGTTTGGTGCGCTTGGTGTTTTTGACATTGGTGACCGTGAAAGGCGCCTTTTTACAGGCCGAAATCACTTGATCCGCTGCCGCCTTATCGGAGAGTTTTAATTCGCCGTTTTGGTCGCCGTAAAATTTCGCTTTAAATTTGGTACCCCGTTCGGTCAACAGTGCTTCGATGACCCAGTATTCTTCGGGCACAAAAGCGCGTATTTCACGCTCGCGCTCGACAATCAACCGCACGACAACCGACTGCACACGCCCTGCCGAGAGACCCGGTTTGACCTTTTGCCACAAAAACGGGCTGAGTTTATAGCCGACGATGCGGTCCAAAATCCGGCGGGTCTGCTGCGCGTCAACGAGGTCAACATCGATCACACGGGGATTTTCCATGCCCTCTTTAACGCCGTGACGGGTAATCTCGTTAAAACAGACCCTGCGCGCGGCTTTTTCATCGAGTTTTAAAACCTTGGCAAGATGCCACGAAATGGCCTCGCCCTCGCGGTCCGGGTCGGTCGCGAGAAAAATGAAGTCGCTGTCTTTTGCGGCATCTTTGAGTTCTTTGATAACCGCTTTTTTGTCGGGCATTTCAATATAGTCGGGGGTGAAACCATGTTCCAAGTCGACGGCAAGTTTGCCCTTGGGAAGATCGCGGATGTGCCCTTTGGAGGCGATGACCTTGTATTCTCCGCCCAAAAAGCCCTGGATTGTGCGGCCTTTTTCAGGGCTCTCGACGATGATGAGTTTTGCCAAATTTATAACCATCCTTTCACGAGGTGAAAATTTTAATTTAAGTGCGCTGATATTTTCTGCCGGGAAGAGCGGTGATCAGGCCGTCCATCTCCAGCTGCGCAAGCCGTGTGATCAGCGTGCGCACTTCAAATCCCGTGCGGTCGGCCAATTCGTCGACCGTGAGCGCTCCGTCTTTGAGTTGTAAAAGCACCGGGTCGGTGATTTCGGGCACGGGCTCGGGTTTCAAATTGAAATTCAATTTCAGTTGCTCATGCGGCGGGTCGGGGAGTTTTAGCTTGGTGTTTAAAGACGCATTGAGCGTTTTTAAGATGTTTTGGGCATTGGTGACCGGAAGTGCGCCTTCGGCAATCAATTCGCAGATTTCGCTTGCGCCGGTGCGGCTGTAGTCGGTCATGGTCACAAATACTTTGCGTCCCTGTTCCTGCGCGCATTTCGCGGTAATCAACGCGCCGCTTTTTTCTTTGGCTTCGGCGACGAAAACCCCGTCGGATAAACCCGAGACGATCCGATTGCGGGTTGGAAATGTGAACTTGGTCGCGTGGGTATAGGGCGGGTATTCGGTCAGAATCAGGCCTTTTTCGGCGATGATTTCGGCAAGGCGCGTGTTTTCGGCGGGAAAGAGTTTTAAAAGTCCGCCGCCCCAAACCGCGACCGTGAATCCCCCTATTTTGAGGGCGCTTTCGTGTGCCGCCGTATCCACGCCCAATGCCATACCGCTGATTATGGTGAAGCCCGCCGCGGCCAGTTCGCCGGTGATTTTGACGGTGATGGCTTGGCCGAACGGAGTCATGCTGCGGGTGCCGACTACGGCGAGTGCGGGCGCATCATTCAGTCGCATAAAATGTTGTGTTTGACCCTGATAAAAAAGCAAAGCAGGGGGATTTTTTATACCCTTTAACCGCTTTGGAAACAGCGGATCGCCGAAGGGCAGGATGCCGAAGCCGTGTTGATCACACGTCTCGGCGATCTCCTCGGCAGCCATTATAGCATATTTTGCCGCAAAATCCATCGGTTTTCGGATGAATTCACGGTTTTTGTAAATTTCCTCAAAGCTGCCGAACTCACGAAAGAGCTTGACCGCCTGCACGGACGATATGCCGCAGCTGAGCGCCGTCCAAACCGCGCAGATCTGTTCCCGCGTCATTTCCCGAACAGCTCCCACAGCAAAATAGAGGCCGCAGAAGCCGCATTCAACGACTCGGCGCGCCCTTTCATCGGGATGATGACCGGGGTGACAACTTGTGCTGTTTCAGATGTGATACCGTTGGCCTCGTTGCCGACCACCAAAATAAAATCTGCGGGAGTTTTTATTTCTGTTATTGAAATTGCATCTTCGCACAGCATGGCGCCATACACAGCAAAGCCCTTTTCGGACAATGCTTTTAAATCAAGCGGGAAATCGGCGCTCTCGTAAATCGGCAGGCGGAACGAGCAGCCCATTCCGGCGCGCAGCACTTTCGGGGAAAACACATCGGCGCAGTCGGCGGAAAGCAAAATGCCGTCTGCTCCGAGTGCCTCCGCCGTGCGTAAAATCGTGCCAAGATTACCGGGGTCGGCAAGATGTTCGAGCGCTAAGATTTTGCCGCTCGAAAGTGCGTTGACCGAACGCTTGAGATTGTTGATGTCACACAGGCAAAAGATGCCCTGCGGATTTTGCACATCCGAAAGCGTCTGCGCCACGTTTTCGCCGATCTCGATCTGTTCGCAGGAGATTTGCTCTCCGGAGAGAGAAAAATCGGGGTGTTTATCGACGAATTCACGGGTGAAAAACAGGGTCTTTGCGCGGTTCGATGAGATGGCCTCGGCACACAAACGCAGACCCTCCGCAAAGCAGAGGCCGTCTTGTGCGCGCGTTTTGGCATCGGTTTTCAACGACAGCGCATATTTAATCTTTTCGTTTTTTGTCGATGTAATGATCATGTTTTCATAAACAAAAGAGCTGCGCACGCGCGAGGCGTGCACAGCTTTTATTCGGTTACTTACCGGTGGCTCCGGGTTTTCTGGTGGTCGATTTCTTCGGAGCGGTGGGGGCTGCCGTGGGTTTTTTCACCGTGGATGTGGTCGGCTTCTTGACGGCGGGTTTTGCGGTTGTCGCTGCCGGCTTCTTTGCGGTTGTTGCAGCGGCCGGCTTCTTTGTTGCGACTGCGGCCGGTTTTTCTGCCGGAGCGGCTTTTACGGTTTCTTTCTTGACCGGAGCGGCTTTCTTTACGGGGGCTGTCTTTTTCTCGATTGCGATGGGATCGAGCGCAACTTCCTTGACAATGCCGCTCTTTGCGGTTTCAATCAAACCCGCGAACGCTTTTGCATCGTTGATGGCCAGTTCGGAAAGCATCTTGCGATTCAGTTCGATTCCGGCTTTCTTCAAACCGTTCATGAATGTGGAGTAATTCATTCCGTTGGCGCGGCAGCCGGCGTTGATGCGGGCGATCCAGAGCGAGCGGAAATCACGTTTTTTGAGGCGGCGGCCGACATAGGCATATTGCCCGGACTTCATGACCGCCTGTTTTGCGGTATGGAACTTGGAATGTTTGCTGCCGAAGTACCCTTTTGCGGAATGGATAATTTTATTTCTCTTTTTGCGGGTGATAATCCCGCCTTTAACTCTTGCCATGGTGTTCTTCCTCCGAATTCATTATGAGTACGGCAGCAGTTTCTTGACCGCTCCGGCGTTGGTCTTATCGACGTACTCCGCCTTACGAAGACCTCTCTTAAGCTTGGTGTTCTTTTTGTTGAGAATGTGTCTGCGGTTGGCGTGGGAGCGCTTGACCAATCCGTTTTTGGTCATTTTGAAACGCTTGGAAGCGCCGGAATGCGTTTTGAGCTTTGGCATTTGTAACCCTCCGAATTTTTTAACGGCAATTGCCGTTTTTTTGCTGATTATTTCACCGTCTTGGGCGAAAGGAACATGTATATGAAACGACCCTCGAGCTTGGGCGGTTTGTCGATCGTACCCGATCCCGCGCAGGACTCGGCAAAGCGGTTCATGACCTCGATGCCGAGGTCAATGTGCGTCATTTCGCGGCCGCGCAGGCGGATGGAGACCTTAACCCGGTCCCCGCCGTCGAGGAATTTGCATACTTGTTTTGCCTTAGTTTCGAAATCGTGCGTGTCAATCTTCAAGCTCAAGCTCATGCCCTTGATTTCGATGATGTGCTGATTCTTTTTGATCTCTTTTTCCCGCTTTGTCTGTTCGAAGCGGTACTTGCCGTAGTCCATGATTTTGCAAACGGGCGGATCGGCGTTGGGCGAGATCTTGACCAAATCGAGATCTTTGTCGTAGGCGAGTTCACGTGCGGCGGCAGCGGACATCACGCCGAGCTGTGCGCCGTCGGCACCGATTACACGAACCTGACGGTCGTTAATGCCTTCGTTGATTTGCAGTTCTTTTGTTGCGATGGATATGCACCTCCAAACCCTGATAAAAAAAATACACGGACAATACAATATCGTCCGCATGCCTGTGTGCCACAATCGGTAAAATGGCAACGGGATTGTTTAAATCCCGAATGGGACCTTTCGACATCTGCCGAAAAGGTGAGGGCGTTTTGATGCCCTACTTCACGATTTGCTGTGCAAGTTTATCACATCTTGCGCGTAATGTCAAGCGCTTTTTAAAAATTTACCTGATTTTTCAGTGTTATTCAAGAGGATTCACCTTTGATTATGACAGTATCGCAGTCCGCAGCGGCAAGCCGGTGCATTAATAGTGTCTGATACTCATCCGACCGGTACCAGTCGTTAAGCGCACTTTTGTCCGGAAACTCGATTAACACCAGCCGCCCGTATTTACGGCTGCCTTCGAAAACTTCCGGGCAGTCGTCGACGGCGAGATAACGGCCTTGATACTTTTTAAAAACGGACATACATCCTTCAAGATATTTTTGATATTCGACCGCATCTTTGATGCGGATGTCGGCGATAAAATAGGCGCTCATAAAACCTCCGAATTCAACTTAAGTTGAACTTTTTTAACACCGACTGGGCGATGGCGATGCGCGGGGTGCGGGTGTCCATGGCCTGTTTTTCGATATAACGATGCGCGTCGGGCTCACTCATGCCCATCTTGGAGATTAATGCCCATTTGGCGCGGTTGATCAGGCGAATTTCGTCCATCTTCTCTTTAAGTGAAACCGTTTGGCGCTCGGCGGAAAGCAATCGGGAGCGGGTCGCGGCGGCTAATTTGACGGCGCGGTAGAGTTCCTCACGGGTGGTGGGCTTTAAAACGGTCAGCACGCCGCTGTCTTCGACCTGACCGGCCACCTGGTCGAAGGAAGTGTTCTTGACCAATATCAATACGCTGCAAAAGCGGTTTTCGACCAGCTCCAAAGCGAGTTCGGTTCCGAATTCATCGGAGAGCGGCGTATCCACAATAAGCATGTCAAACTGCTGAGAAGAAAGCAGCCGTCGGCACTGTCCGGCATTATTACAGGAGATGATCGGGGAGAAAGCATCGCCGGGCAAAAGACCGCTCAAAAGCGAGGCCGTCGACGACGACCCTGTGACGATCAGCACACTCAGCGGCTGCCTTTCGGGCATGCACTTCACCTCCCCCGATTTCTCGCGGTTATTATTCCGTATAGGCCTTTAGCATCCGTGCGGGCAAAATATTTTTAACGAAGTCGCTTGAGGCGGCGATTTTTTTGGCTTTTTCAAGGGTTTCGGGCAATTGTTCGAGCTGCTCCGTCTGCTCTTTGGAGGCCGTGTTTAAATCGAGTTCAACCGGTGCCGGCAGAATCAGATTCTTTTCGATGCCGTCAAGGCCCGCTTTGATAATCAATGCCAGCGCCAAATAGGGATTTGCCATCGGGTCGGGAGAACGCAGTTCAAAGCGGGAACGACCCGGCGCGCTGTCCTCGGGGATGCGGATGAGCTGCGAGCGGTTGCCGTGCGCCCACGAGATATAACGCGGGGCTTTGCGTTCGCCGAGCCGCGCATAGGATTTTTCCGTGGGATTTAAAAACGCCGACATCTCGGCGATGTGTGCCATCACGCCCGCCATAAAAGCGTCGCGATTTTTTTTGAGCGAGATGTTGATATGCATACCGCTGCCGCTTTTACCGGGCAGGGGTTTGGGGTCAAACGAGGCCCAAAGGCCATTGCCGGCGGCAATGGTTCTGACCGCCCATTTAAACGTGACCGCGTTGTCGGCGGCTGTGAGCGGGTCCGCGCAGCGGAAATCGATCTCATTTTGGCCGGGGCCGTCCTCATGTCGGGAACTCTCGGGGATGATGCCCATCTCCTCAAGCGCAAGACAAATTTCACGGCGGATATTTTCGCCCCTGTCCTCGGGTGCGATGTCCATATAGGCGGCATTATCAAACGGATTCAGCGTTTTTTCGCCGTCCTCGCCGGTTTTAAACAAATAAAACTCGATCTCGGTGCCGAACAGGCAGTCCACACCCTTTTCGTGCGCCTGCGCCACAGTGCTTTGCAGCAAAGAGCGGCAGTCGCATTCGATGGGGGATTTGCCCGGGCCGAGCACATCGCAAAACAGCCGAATGACCCGCCCGTGGGTGGGCCTCCATGGCAGCACCGCAAGGGTCGAGGGGTCCGGTTTTAAAATCAAATCGGACTTTTCGGCCTCGGCAAATCCGTCGACGGCGGAGCCGTCAAACGAAATTCCGTCGGAAAAAGCACGTTCTAATTCCGAGGGCATGATCGAGACGTTTTTTTGAACGCCGTACACGTCACAAAATACCAGTCGGATGAACTTGACATCCTCCTGGCGGATGTAATCCATGACCTCCTGCTTGGTGTATGACATGGCAAGGGCTCCTTTCAGTTTTGCACGTACAGTTCTTTATAGGGATTGGAGGAGTTCGGGGTCAGTTCGATGTATTCGCGCGCCAAAATCGGCGCGGGATCAACGCCGAAGTATTCGCAGTATTTTAAAATATAGGGTTTTGCCTCGGTCAGATCGGCAGATTCAACATGCACCTGCGGCGGGAACGCGGGCTCATACGAGGTCTTGCGTAAAATGATTTTACCGCCGTGCATGCCCGTGCCGCAGAAGTTGCCGACAATGCGTTCCTGCTCGCAAAGACCTAATACGATAATCAAACCACCCGCGAGGTATTCACCCAAAAAGCTGCCGGTTTTGCCGCCGATCACCAAAATCGGCTTTTTATCCATGTATTGCTTCATATGCACACCCGAACGATAGCCGGTATTGCCCTTGATGTAGATTTCCCCGCCGCGCATGGCATATCCCACCGTGTCGCCGCAAAGGCCGTGGACGATGATGCGCCCGCTGTTCATGGTGTCGCCGACCGCGTCCTGCGCGTTGCCGTGCACCGTAATCTCGGCGCCGTCCATATACGCCCCCAGCGCATTGCCGGGTACACCGTAAATGTCGACCGTGGCCTTGCCGAGCCCTGCCGCGATAAACCGCTGTCCGAGCGCGTTTTTGATCTCAAACTTTGTGCCGGCTTTGCGCACCAGTTCGTTGAGTTCGGTATAGGTTAAATTTTGAGCGTCGATTGTCATGTTGTTTTCATCCTCCCGGATATATCGTGTAGGGGCGGCGGGCAGTAGCCCGCATGCGATTGAAGTCGTTTTTAAACGCGTTGTAAAATCTGCTGTCCGTAAACCTTATAGTATGCGCTTTCAACCTCGGTGTGAGATCAAAAAATTTGTATCTGAATTTTTAATCCGAATTTTGAGGTAATCTCGCAGGCGGATGATATCCACCCCTAAGATTATATAATTTATTGGGCTTTTCCCGCAAGCTTTTCGTCGCGGTATTTCTTCGAGAAACACAAAAGCGACGGCTGTTTGCAGACCAGCTCGAAATCGATGGAGGAAAGCGGTTTTCGTTCGCGGATCAGCGCGGTGTAAATGCCCGCTTTTTCAATGTCGTCGATCAGGATAAAGCCGTTCAGATGGTCGTCGCCGTAATACAGCTTTTTCAACCCACAGCTGCGGTCGATGTAGCACTCGCCGGTTGTGCTGCCCGCCGTCATGATGTGCATCCCGAGCAGTCCCATTGCGTTCATCGGCATCGCGCAGTCAAACGACGCTTCACCGCCCGCCATATCGATTCCGGCGGTCTCACCCTGCCGATAGGCGTTCGGTAATAACGCCAAAATCCGGCTCTGATTGCAGGTGATGTCGTCGCTCTCGGTACAGTCGCCCGCCGCCCAGACATTTTCAAGCGAGGTGCGCTGTTTGTGGTCGGTCAGAACACCGCGTCCGACTTTGCCGCCCGCGTCTTTGACCAATTCGGTGTTGGGACGCACGCCGACCGCGAGCACCAAGATATCAAAGGGGATATCCTCCCCGTCGGTCTTTGCCACGCCGCCCGTGGCGGCGTTGTTACCCTCGAAGCCCTTGATGGAGCAGCCGAGGCGCAGAGCGATGCCCTTGTCTTCAAGCATTTCTTGAATAGGAGCCGCCGAATCGTCGTCGAGGATGCTTGAAAGCACCCGGGGAGCCATATCCGCGACGGTGATCTTTTTGACCTTGCCGTAGATCCCCTCGGCGCACTTTAAACCGATCAGACCCGCGCCGACGATTAAAACGCTCTTGTCTTTGCCGAGCACTTTTTCGAGTTCCAGCGCGTCGTCGAGCGACATAAAGGTGAATTTTTCGGGCACGGTGTCAAGCCCCTCAAACGGCGGAACAAAGGCCCGAGAACCGGTTGCAACCAACAATTTATCATAGGGGATTTTTTTGCCGTCGGCAAGCGTGACCGCTTTATCGTCAAAAGAAACCGCTTCGCCATAGACCAGTTCGCAGCCGTTGTCGATATAAAAACCGGCAGGGCGGTATTTCATGCGGTCGAGATCGGTTTTTCCGTACAGATAATAAGAGATCAGCGGGCGGGAATAGGTGTGGTGGTGTTCCTTGGAGAGCACCGTGATTTTACCCTCGGAAGTGACCGAGCGGATGCCCTCAATGCAGCCGATGGCTGCGGCGGAATTGCCGATAATCACATAATTCATGGCTATCTCTCCTCAAACACGATTGCGCCGTTGGGACAGCCCGAGACGCAGGCCGGCGTTGCGCCGTTTTTCATGCACAGTTCGCACTTTTGCACCGCGCCTTCATCGTCACGCGAGACCGCGCCGTAGGGACACACCAGCACGCAGGTCAGGCAGCCGACGCATTTGTTGCGGTCGATGGAAATCAAGCCGTCTTTTCTAGTCAGCGCGCCGGTGATGCAGCTCTTGACACACAAGGGTTCGTCGCAGTGGCGGCAGGAGACCGCATAGCTGATGTCCGTGCCCTCCTCCACGCGGATGCGCGGACGGATGACCCGCAGATCGCGCAGGGCAAAGGCCATGTTTTTCTTGCCGCTGTTGGCAAAAGCGCAGTTATATTCGCACAGATGGCACCCTAAGCACCATTTTTCGTTGACGTATACTCTTTTCATCTATTCAATCCAACCTTTCGTCGGGATGTTTCGTCCGATACGGAGTTTTAAGGGTTTTACTTTCGGCAAACAGATGCGGGGTATTTTATTGACCCGCGTGGGCGATGCCTAAAATCTCTAGTTCTTTTTCGTTCAGGCCGACACCGCGCAGCATGGCGCGATTGCCCCGGAGCGCTTCAATGGAGTTGATGCCCATGCTGCCCATAAACTCTTTGATCTCGTGGTTCCAAGCGGTCATCAGGTTGACGAGGCGTTTATAACCGAGATCGGGGTTCAGGCGGCGCACCAGTTCGGCGCGTTGGGTCGCAATGCCCCAGTTGCATTTTCCGGTCTGGCAGCTGCGGCACAGGTGGCAGCCGAGTGCGATCAAGGCGGCGGTGGCGATATAGACCGCGTCCGCACCAAGCGCGACGGCTTTGACTACATCGGCGCTGGAGCGGATGGATCCGCCGATGACCAGCGAGACATTGTCGCGGATCCCCTCTTGGCGCAGCCGTTCGTCGACGCTGGCAAGCGCAAGTTCAATCGGGATGCCGGTGTTGTCGCGGATGCGGGTGGGCGCTGCGCCCGTGCCGCCCCGGAAGCCGTCGATGGCGATGATGTCGGCGCCGCTGCGGGCGATGCCGCTTGCGATTGCGGCGATGTTATGCACGGCGGCCACTTTGACGATGACCGGTTTTTGATAAGCCGAAGCCTCTTTGAGCGAATAGACGAGCTGGCGGAGGTCTTCGATGGAATAAATATCATGGTGCGGCGCGGGAGAGATGGCGTCGGAACCGACCGGGATCATACGGGTGGCCGAGACGTCGCCGACAATCTTGGTGCCGGGCAGATGGCCTCCGATACCGGGTTTTGCGCCCTGACCCATCTTGATTTCGATGGCGGCGCCGGCTTCGAGGTAATCTTTATACACGCCGAATCGTCCCGAGGCGACTTGGACGATGGTGTTGGGACCGTATTCGTAAAAGTCCTTATGCAGGCCGCCCTCGCCGGTGTTATAAAAGATACCGAGCTCTTTGGAAGCGCGCGCCAAACACTCGTGGGCGTTATAGCTGATGGAGCCGTAGGACATCGCCGAGAACATCACCGGCATCGAGAGCTCCAGCTGAAGCGGCAGTTCGGGTAACAGGGTGCCGTTTTCGTCGCGTTTGAGTTCAGCGGTCTTTTTGCCCAAAAACACGCGGGTCTCCATCGGTTCGCGCAGCGGATCGATGGACGGATTTGTGACCTGAGAAGCGTTCATCAAAATCTTATCCCAGTATACGGGCAGATTTTGCGGATTGCCCATTGAGGAAAGCAAAACACCGCCGCTTTCGGCCTGTTTGTAAATTTCTTTAATCAAACTCGGCTGCCAGTTCGCATTTTCGCGAAACTCGTTTTCGTTTTTAATGATTTTCAAAGCCCTTGTGGGACAAAGAGAGACGCACCGGTGACAATCGACGCACTTTGATTCATCTGCGATCATCCGGTCCGCCTCAGCAAGATAAGAGTGCACCTCGTTGGCGCACTGTCGCTCGCAGACACGGCAGCGGATGCAGCGCGTGTCGTCGCGGATCACTTCGAAATCGGGATATTTAAAATCAATTGACATAAGTACTAAATCCTTTCCGCTTTGATGACGCGTTGCTTAACCCTTGGCCTTGGCGGGCTTTTTATCGAGGGTATAGATGATCGGTTCGCCGCCTGCCGGTGAAAAGAGGTTTTCTGCGTCGGGTTCCATCTGGCGGATGGCGCATTCTTCGCTGGCCACATAGGCGATATTGCCCTTTTCGGCGGCCACCATCGAACGCAGTTTCAAACGATCGTTCAGCGCCATCAGGCCTCCCTCATAACCGAGCAGAATTGAGAACGGGCCGGTGATCAGCAGGGAACTGAACGCCTTGCGCAGACGGGTGCAGCGGTCGCGCTCCGCTTCGGGCATGCGCGAAATCGTGCTCCAAAACGACGCCGAAAAAACGTTTGCCACTTCTTTCGGGCTCAAACCGAGTCGGCGCATCAGATAGTCGGTCATATAGGTGATGACCTCGGTATCGGTCAAAAGCGTACATTTATAACCGAACATCTCAATATAGCGGCGGTTTGCGTCATAAGAGGAAATTTCTCCGTTATGTACGATGGAGTAGTCGAGCATCGCAAACGGATGCGCGCCGCCCCACCAACCCGGGGTGTTGGTCGGATAACGTCCGTGCCCAGTCCAACAGTAGCCCTCGTATTCGTCGAGGCGGTAAAACTCGCCGACATCCTCGGGAAAGCCGACCGCTTTGAAGACACCCATGTTTTTTCCGCTGGAAAACACATAGCTGCCTTTGAAGTTGGTGTTGATGTTGATGACCGCACGGGCGACATATTCGCGCTCGTCAATGCCGCTGTCGGCAAGGCGGTTGTGGTTGGGCGCGACAAAGTACCGCCAGATCAGCGGTACATCGGTAATTTTTTTCGATTTTCGAATCGGGATGCGCGAGAGGTTAACGACCTCAAACATCTTGTCGATGTAGGCCTCACATTCCTCTCGGGCTGCCGCGTTGTTATAAAACAGGTGAAAAGCGTACAGGTCTGCGTACTGCGGATAGATGCCGTAACCGGCAAAGCCGCCGCCGAGACCGTTGGAGCGCTCGTGCATCACAGTCATCGATTTGACGATTTTATCGCCGTTGATGGGGGTGCCGTCTTTGGCGAAAATGCCGGATATCGCACAACCAGACGGGATACGGACTTCTCCTTCACGAATCATAAAGTAACCTCACTAATGAAATCGGGGACAAAATAAGATAGCAAAAAAGCGTCCCCGCGCAGAATTAACCGCTGCGCGGTGAACGCCTTTGTCCACAACCATAGTATATAGTGCAAAAAAAGGATTGTCAACAGTTTTTCAATTTCGGGCTGAAAAGCGACGCGCCAAACAGAAATTATTTCGGCTTTTATGCCTTACATCAATAAAATATACCATAAATCAAGGCGAAAAGCAGTTAAAAAAGAAAAATTCACGCTTTAAGGGGGTAAGAGGTAAAGATGGCATATGCATATAAAAAATCACAGAGTTACCGGGGTCAATCTTAATATATTAACAGTAAATGCATTTTTTTCAATTTAAGATAAAACCACAGAGGATTGCTTGAAAAATCCGAGAACATGTTCCAAGAACAGTGTTTTGAGAACAATGGGAGAATAACCCGCATACTATGAGGGTGCGGTGGTTTCACCGTGTGATGAAATCAAGCATGCGAACGGCTGCGATCCCTCCGGTCGCAGAAAGCGCCTGCGCGCCCGCTTTGCGTGCTCGACTTTTTTATAAAAGGGTATTGACATTATATCGCAATTGGTGTATAGTACTACCCATATTACGGCAAAGGCGCCGCAGATCTATTTCTGTGGCGTCTTTACCTTTATTTGTAGCCACTTTTTTACTTTACTTATAAAAGGAGATAAAAGTATGACAAACATCCCCGAAATCTTCGGAAGCATGGTGTTCAATGATTCCGTCATGAAGACACGGCTCCCCAAAGAGACCTATCGGTCGTTGAAAAATACGATCAAAGAGGGCAAAACGCTGGATCTTTCGGTGGCCAATGTCGTCGCCAACGCCATGAAGAACTGGGCGCTCGAAAAGGGCGCGACCCATTATACCCACTGGTTCCAACCGATGACGGGTATTACCGCCGAAAAACACGACAGCTTCATTTCACCCGACGGTGACGGCGGTGTGATTTTGGAATTTTCGGGCAAAGAATTGGTTCAGGGGGAACCAGACGCGTCCAGCTTCCCGTCCGGCGGCTTGCGCGCCACCTTCGAGGCCCGCGGCTATACCGCCTGGGACCCAACCTCCTTTGCGTTTATCAAAGAGGGCATCCTCTGCATCCCGACGGCGTTTTGTTCCTACGCAGGCGAGGCGCTTGATAAAAAGACCCCGCTGCTGCGCTCAATGGAAGCCATTGATATTCAAACTCAGCGCATTTTAAAACTCTTCGGCAACTCGACGGCCATGATCAAAACCACTGTCGGCCCCGAACAGGAATACTTCTTGGTTCCCAAAGACCTCTATGACCGCCGCAAGGATCTTCTTTTTACCGGACGAACCCTGTTCGGCGCCATGTCCCCCAAGGGTCAGGAACTTGAAGATCACTATTTCGGCTCCATCAAGCAAAAGGTTATGGAGTACATGAAGGATTTGAACGAGGAGCTGTGGAAACTCGGCATCTCCGCCAAGACCGAACATAACGAAGTCGCCCCCGCACAGCACGAACTGGCCCCGGTCTTTGCGACCACCAATGTCGCCACCGACCACAACCAGCTGACTATGGAGATGATGCAAAAAGTCGCCAAACGCCATGATATGATCTGCTTATTGCATGAAAAACCCTTTGCGGGCGTCAATGGCAGCGGCAAGCACAACAACTGGTCCATCTCCACCGCCGAAGGACAAAACCTGCTTGAACCGGGCGATACCCCGTTCGAAAACGCCCAGTTCCTGCTAATTTTGTGCGCGGTTATCAAGGCCGTCGACGAGCATCAGGATTTACTGCGTATCTCGGTCGCCAGCGCGGGCAACGATCATCGTTTGGGCGCAAACGAAGCGCCTCCCGCCATCGTCTCGATCTTTTTGGGCGACGAACTGACCGGCGTTTTGGATGCGATTGAAAAAGACAAGGCCTATGACAGCAAAGGCAAGAGCAAATTTGAGATCGGTGTCAATGTGCTGCCGCATTTCCCCAAGGACACCACCGACCGCAACCGCACCTCGCCGTTCGCCTTTACGGGAAACAAGTTTGAGTTCCGCATGCTCGGCTCGGCCAATTCCATCGCCTGCGCCAACATCATGTTAAACACTGCTGTCGCCGAGGCCTTCCGCATCTACGCCGACAAACTCGAAGGCGTAAAGGACTTCACCGGCGCATTGCATGATCTGATCCAGTCCGAGATCAAAGCACACAAGCGCATTGTCTTTAACGGCAACGGATACGACGAGGAATGGGTGAAAGAAGCCGAAAAACGCGGTCTGCTCGATCTGCGCACCACGCCCGACTGCCTGCCGCTGCTGATCTCCGATGAAAACATCAAGCTCTTTAAGCAGCACAAGATTTATACCGAGGCCGAGATCAAGTCCCGTTACGAGATCATCCTCGAAAA
>CAZTDA010000013.1:0-14404 GCA_964612155.1 uncultured Eubacteriales bacterium
ATTATGTAGCGCAAATAGCAGTAAACCTGTTTTAAATAGGATACGCTGCACAGCCGCAGCAGTTGGGAAAACAATCAGCTCACCTCGATTGCAAGTACGGTGATATCGTCTTTTTTACTGTCAGAACGGTCTTTGGCCTCCTCGGCGAGTCCCTCGCAAAAGGCCTTGAGGGATCGTTCTTTTTTTTCGCGCAGCCGAGCGGCGGGGAGTTCCTCGTCGGTGACGCCGTCCGAGGTCATCACGATGATATCGCCTTTTTGCAGGCGTATTTTTTTACGGAAGAGCTGGGGTTCGCCGAAAATGCCGATCGGCAGGGTGTCGCCCTCAATTTTTGTGACGCTGCCGTCGCGCAGCACATAGCTTAAAAACGCGCCCGCCTTGATGAATTCGGCTTCGCCGGTGCTGTCGTCTAAAATCAATGCGTCAAAGGTGGCCAGCGCCTCGTTGTCGGTGCGCGCGGCAAGCGCGCTGTTGGCACAGCGCAGGGCAATCTCCACACCCGAACCCGCGCAATACAATTTTTCAAAGATGGCGACGGCCATATTGCCGTCGAGCGCGGCTCTCGGACCGGTTCCCATGCCGTCGGATAATATAAACAATCCGCGTTCGGGGATGATGCGGCAGATGTCGCCGCTGCATACGCCGTCCGCACTGCGCTGGGCAAGCGCGTAGTCCACCGTGACGGCGGGTGCGCTCTCGGCGGTGACCTCATACCCGCCGGCAGCGCGCTCAATGCGGGTCTTGTCGAGCTTTTTCCCCGTATGCTTTTCGACGAGCGCGGAAATTTGCTGCAAATCGGAAGCGGACGGCGCATTGACGCAGACAAGGCGCAGCCGCAGCGATTTGCCGTTCGAAAGTGCCGAAAGCGCCACGGGTTCAAGCCGCAGGCGACGCAACAGACCCGAGAGCGCGGATTTCAAGTATTCGTCCTCGCCCGTAAATTCGGCATTCTGCGCTGCGGCAAGCAGCAAATCGGACATCATTTCAAAGTGCTCGCAGGGATTTTGGCGGGCGATCGGGTTCTCCCCAACCGCGCCGCCCGCCTCAATCATTTTATGAACCTGTTCCTGCTTTATGCAGAAAGACAAGTCCTCACCGTGTTGAATCGGAAAAGAAAGCTGCCCGCCCTGTCGGATCGATGTGCGCAGCGCCTTATCGGTTTGGATATAGGAGAGATTCCAGCAAAAGTTTTTGCGGCGGCAGGATAAACACACCTCCCGTGCAATGGATTCGGGGGTGACAATCGGTGTTTTGATGGCACAGAGCCGGTTGTTGGCTTCGTGCAGATCGCTGTAGACTTCTCTCATTGCATCCGAGAGCGCAAAAAGCCGCTTTGATTCGGGGCTTTCATTTACCGGCGGCCGACTTTTGTCCCGCTTTAGTTTTTCATAGAGCTTGATCGGAACCGAGGCCGAGACCAGTGCCGCGATACCGACTTCGTAGATGCAGACCAGCGCGTCATAAGCGCCGGAACAGGCAATTAAAACCACCGACGAGACGCCGAAAAACAAAAAGGAGCGCCCATAGGCACTCCTTTTAAAGTCGCAGAACGAATAAGCTGCCAGCGCGAGGGCGGGCGAGAGCACCATCAGGTTTTTAGTGGCGCAGGTCAGAATAAATCCGCCGACCGCGCCGATGGCGGCTGCGTACAGGGGGTTGGCGTCGCGGATCAACAACAAAAACACGGCGACGGCAATAATGCGCCCGAGCGCGAGCCCGCCGAATCCGAGGCCGCCCGGTGCGGCACAGACCGCGAACAAAATCACAAACGAAGCAAGCCCCGACGCCCGATCGGAAAACGCAGCCGTGAAATTCAGAGGGCTGACCAAAAAGCAGACCCCGAGGGTCAGCAGCCCTTCAAAAATTGCACCGAGCAAGGTGAACACTGTTTTATCGGGGATATATTTGAGCAGCAACGAAGCCGCAAGCGCTGCAATCGCCGCTGTGAAAATCCCCCAATAATGCGATTTTTGTTTAAAAAAGATTCTCGCCGCCAGCGCAAGCCCTGCCGACATCAAAATCACGCCGCCCTGAATATCGGGCAGCAGAATGAGTCCGGCGATGAAAGCGCCGACCGCCGCCGACACACCGCCCAAAAACGGCAGTGCGCCGCATAACGCGGCTGCGAATGGGGTGTAACCGTTGCCCACTTTGAAAAATGCCGCACCGAAGCCCAGCGCAGCCCATAAAAGTGCTGTTTTAATGCCCGCATTTAATTCTACTCTCGCGGTAAAAAACACTTTTACTCTCTGTAATATTCTCTCCATCTCTTTTACCCTCCACGGACAAGCCGTAGATTTATGATAGTATGCAGTTTGGGAAAATTCAGTCGAAGGATGGAAGTTGGTCAGAAATTTTTTAAAGGCGATATAGGGAAGTATGCTTCCCATGGGTGAAGCCATTTGAATTGATTCGCCTTGAAATGAAAGTGGTTTTACGTTATAATAACAGTATCTTTTTCCGGAGGGAACCGCTTTATGAAGATTGCTCTGTTTGACAAATGCACGCTCACGGTCGGGGATATCGACTTCTCGGCCATCGAAGCGCACGGGGACGTGACCTATCACGACATTGTGCCGCCGCAGGATTTGGCCAAAACCATCGGGGACGCCGATATCGTTTTGGTCAACAAAGCGATATTAACCGAAGAGATTTTTGCGCAGTGCTCGAATTTAAAATATGTCGGCCTTTTTGCCACGGGTTATAACAACATCGACTTAGAAGCTGCAAGAAAACACCATATTACGGTTTGCAATGCGCCGGGTTATTCGACCGACTCGGTCACCCAGCATGTTTTTGCGCTGCTGTTGCAGATTGCGGGCAGCATCGGCCAATATGACCGATCGGTTCATAACGGCGACTGGGTTAAGTCGCTGGCATTTTCGTATTTCCCTTATCCGATCACCGAGATCAAAGATAAGACCTTCGGCATTTTCGGATACGGCAGCATCGGCAAATCGGTCGCCAAAGTCGCCGACGCGTTCGGTATGAAGGTGATTGTGTGCACGCGCACCAAGCCCGAGGGCTGCCCTTATGAGTTTGTGAGCAAAGAGGAGTTGTTTGCGCGTTCGGATTATCTGACGATTCATAGCCCGTTGACCCCGCAGACCAAAGAACTCGTCAACAAAGATACGCTTGCGCTGATGAAGCCGACCGCCGTACTCATCAACACCGCGCGCGGCGGCGTTGTGAACGAACAGGATTTGGCCGATGCGTTGAATTTCGGTAAAATCGCCGCAGCGGGTTTGGATGTGCTGACGGTCGAACCGATGAAATCCGATAACCCGTTGCTTGCCGCCAAAAACTGCGTAATCACCCCGCACACCGCCTGGGCTTCAAAAGAAGCGCGTCAGCGGCTGATCGGGCTGGTGGCGGGCAATATCAAGGCGTTTTTAAGCGGAAATCCGGTCAATGTGGTCAGTTAATAGAATTCAAAGTGAACAGTTAGCAGTTAAAAGTGTACAGTGACATGCCCGCAAGCTTAGAGGTGAACACGTCCACTATAAAAACCTTAGCGTCGTTTTCAGAACGGCGCTTTTAATTTTTAATAGGAATATATTTACATACCGCAAATTCAGGTATATGATGTGGACATCTGGTATATAGCGAATGAAACACCGATGTTGTTCATATCATTGCATTCAATAAAGGAGGAGAGCGTTATGTCAAAGGGACCGGCGATTTTAAAAATTTCAGGAGTTGTGATGATTTTTCAAGCAATTATGGGGTTCTTTATTATTGCGATGGCTGTTTTAAGCTTATTGACAAAATTGCGCAGAAAACCCGATATGGCGAGTCAGTTGTTTAACTCTTCGGGGATAATGAGTTTTGTGTTATTGGGGCTTGTTTTAATAACTACAGTTGCGCTGCTCGTGTGTGCCTTGAAGGGTTTTAATACATACAATTACTATACGATTCCCGGTGGAAACAATAATTATCTGCTACCGAGTAAAGTTGTATTGTTCGCCGGAGCACTCACGTTTATCGTGGGACTTGTTTCTCTGATCATTACGTTAGGCAGCCAGGGTGCTTCGGTTTTAGTGATGCTCTCCTCTGCAGGATGGATATTGGCGCTGCTCAATCTGATTTTGGTAAAAAAAGATCGCGAGGAGCGGGCAAAGGAAGCGGCAGCGGCAAGACGTTTTTAATTCGCTTTTAATAAATAAAATACATCCAATAAAGCGTCGTTGTAAACGGCGCTTTTTGCTTAGTGTGATGCCACATACCGCTTATTCCCACCTTGATTTTCAAGTAGAATCACTATACTACCTTGACGAGGCGTTTGGCAAGATGTATCATGATGGAAGCATGATTTCAAACGGACACAGGGGACGTTTTTGAAACAGGAAAATGCGGAGGGAACGATATGAAAAAAATCATCGCGGCGGGTTTGGCGGCTGCGTTTATGTTGGCGGGCTGTTCGAAAACCGGTTCGGTCAATCCGCCGGTGTCGCCGAGCGATCAGGTGAGCATCAGCGTGACGAATTATTACAGTTTTGTCTCGCAGAATGAATACAGCAGTTATTACGACGATAATGCCAAAGACGCGTGGATCGACTATATGTCACTGCACAACAATACCGATTTTACACTGTACAAAGACGGGATGGCAAAAGCCGCCGAGTTGGTTTCAACCGACGTACGCGAGGGTCTGGTGCTGCTCGACAGCGCATTGAAAATCAAGGAATTGGCACGGGCGGAAAAACTGCTGCCGCTGGATGATTACCTTGCCAATAACGATTCGTGGCTTTCGCTGCCCGAGGAGTTCCGCAAGACCTTTGAAATCGACGGGAAAATCTATGCCATCCCCTATTCGGCAGACAGCATGGTCGGCAGCGGTCTCAGCTTGAATATGGAACTTGCCATCAATACACAATGGCTGAAGCAGCTCGGGCTTGAGATGCCCAAGACCCTTGAGGATTTTGAAAATGTCGGAAAGCAGTTTTTACAAAGCGATATGAACGGCGACGGCATGATCGGCAACGACCATCTGCTGGGTCTGTTTAATCCGATGATGAATTCACAGGTCTTACAGGCCTACGGCTTATATTGCGATTTGTCCACAAGTTCGATGTTCGGTTATGATCCCGAGCTCGGCTGTATTGCCGACGCGCTTTTCAAAGACAACGCGGAAGCGGCCCTCACCTATCTCAAGCGCCTTTACACCGAAGGGGTGATCGACCCCGATTCGAGGTCTTATTTTAATTTTGATCAAATTCAAAATGATGTGCTCGCCGGGAAATACGGCGCGGTTTTATTGACCAACGCCCAGGCGTTGCTGGAGGCCGGGTTGACATATGCTTCGGAAAATTATCAGCGGATTACCGGAAAGACCTATGACCCCTCAAACAAAGAGGTGCTGCAATGGGCGGCGGATGTGTTTGAACCGATTCCTCCGCTGAGCACGCAATATCCGCTGACCTATTCCAACTCGGCCTACGGGTATGTGTTGACCGCCAAAACCCCGATGCCGAATCAGGTGATCAACCGCTTTGTGGATTTGTGCTACGGGCTGAACGCAACCACTTATTTAGAGTGTAATTTCGGCGACGGCGCATACACCCTCAACAGCGACGGAACCTGCGTTGTGGCCGGATATGACACGCTGCAAGGCATCTCTGTCGGCACGCCAGAACGCAGTGCCTGCCCCAATTTGGGCGGATATTATAAAAACTCTTTGGGTGAAAACTTTGCGGTGACAGGCAACAACGGCGGCGGCTCCGTCAGTACCAATTATGCCGAAGTACTCAACGGGTTAAAAGATAAGATCACAAGTTATATTCAAAAATATGAGGTCCTGGATTTGATGGTTGAAGTTCCGAATGATTTTATACCCTCCGGAGCGGCTTTTGAGGAATCCGCAAAAGTGCTGCGGCGCGATGCTTTCGGCAAGCTGTACAGAGGGCTTTTGGTGGGCACACAGCCCATCGGTGACTTGTTAAAGGCCTATCGCGAAGACGCGCTGTTGTTCGGCATAGCGGATGTGCTGCAGGAATCGAACGCCTTGCTCGGGCTGCCGAATAACCAGAAGGTGCAATGAATCATTCAGTGTAAAGTTTATAATGTAAAGCTTAAAGTGACATTCCGGTAAACTTGAATCGTTCGAAAAAAGCGTCGTCGTTGTTAACGGCGCTTTTTTCATGTTTCAATTAGGAATATATTGACATGAATTAAAACTGATATATAATAAAACCAACAGACAGATGGCGTGGATACAGAGTCATTTTCATATGATTACGGTTGGGGGGAGAGCATTATGGCAAAAGGACCGTTGATTTTAAAGATCTCGGGGATCGTGATGTTTTTGCAGGCGTTGATCGGGTCTTTTATCGTCTTTTTCTCGGGGTTGTCGCTGATCTCGGTGCTGAACTTTCGAGATGCCTTGAACGAACAACTGATGAGCCCGTTGGAGTATTTGGGTTTCGCAGCATTGGTGTTGGTGTTGTTCACTTCGATTGCGCTGTTTGTCTGTTCCATGAAGAGCTTTAATACCTATGACCATTACTTGATTTCCGGCGGCAACGATCAATATCTGAAGCCCAGCCGAGCTGTGTTGGTGTTGGGTGCACTTACATTTATATCGGGATTTACCGTGAGTTATACACCGAAAGGAACTGTGGGTCTGGCGGTTTTGGCAATGTTGGTCTCTGTCGGTTGGGTGCCCGCGTTATTAAATCTAATTCTCGTGAAAAAAGACCGTGAAGAACGGGCAAAAGAAGAAGCAAATGCGGCGTGATAGTATTATTAAATAACGCAATTAAGTTAAGAGTGTAAAATGTAAAGTTTAAAGTGACATTCCCGTCGGTTAAAGCCCATTGGAATGTCACTTTACGTTTTACACTATAAACTTTACACTTAGAAGACAGGAGTTACTTCGCCACAAATCCGACTTTTTTATAGACCTTAGTCAAGGTTCGAGCGGCGAGGGCGGAGGCCTTTTGCGCGCCGTCTTTGTAAATGCCTTCTAAATAGGCCTTGTCCGAAAGCAGCTGGGTGGCTTTTTCGCGGATCGGACGCAGCAGTTCGACCACCGCTTCACCGACGGCGGGCTTGAACGCGCCGTAGCCCTTGCCCTCGAATTCGGCTTCGATTTCTTTAAAGGTCTTGCCGGTCGACGCGCTGTAAATGCTCATCAGGTTCGAGACGCCTTTTTTGTTCTTCGGGTCATATTTGACGCAGGTCTCGCTGTCGGTGACGGCTTTTTTAAATTTTGAAAGTATGATGTTCGGCTCATCCAGCAGATCGATGGTGCCCGTCGGGTCTTCTTCGGATTTACTCATCTTGCTCTCAGGATCGGATAAACTCATGATGCGTGCGCCGATTTTCGGTATGAACGGCTCCGGGATGGTCAGCACATCGCCGTAAACGCCGTTAAAGCGACTCGCAACATCGCGGCAGAGTTCGACATGCTGTTTTTGGTCGTCGCCGACCGGAACCAGATTGGCTTGATAGAGCAAGATATCAGACGCCATCAGCACAGGGTAATCATACAGACCCGCGTTGATGTTGTCCTTATTCTTTTTGGATTTGTCTTTAAACTGGGTCATGCGGTTGAGTTCGCCGACCATGGTGAAGCAATTTAACACCCAGGCCAGCTCGGCGTGTGCCGGGACATGGCTCTGGATGAACATGATGTTTTTATTCGGGTCGAGACCGCAGGCGATGTACTGCGCCAGCAGGTTCAGCGTCCTTTTGCGCAGGATTGCAGGATCTTGGCGGACGGTGATAGCGTGCATGTCGACGATGCAATAGACGCAGTCGTATTCGTCCTGCAAAGAAACCCAGTTTTTAATCGCACCGAGATAGCTGCCCAGATGAAGTTCACCGGTCGGCTTGATACCCGAGAAAATACGCTTTTTTGCTTCGTTTTCCATGATCATTTATCGTCCTTATTTATTAATCGGGCGCACACATCGGCGCGCCCCTACGGGGTTAAAATGTCTTGATCACGCTTCCTAAAATCTCGCAGCCGCGCACAATTTGTTCATCGGAAGGCGTAGAGAAGTTGAGGCGGATGGTATGTGCGGGTTTTTCGAGATCGACGGTGAACGCGGAGCCGGGTACGATGGCCAGCTTGCGCTCGATGCAGGCGTTGACCACGCCGATCATATCCATGCTTTCGGGCAGATAGCCGAAGACGAACAAACCACCCTCGGGTTTGGTGAATCGCACGAGGTGGGGGACGTTTTCTTCGAGACCGTGCGCCATCAAGGAGTATTTATGGCGATATAGCGCCTGCATCTTTTTAACGTGGGTCGGCAGATCGCAGGTGGTGATAAATTCATGTACAAGAATCTGTGCCAGCAGATTGGTATGCACATCGGAGGCCTGTTTGGCCACGGTGAGTTTTGCGATTAAATCGGCGTTGGCAAGCAGATAACCGACACGGATACCCGGCGCCATCAACTTGGAAAAGCTGCCGCAGTAGATCACGAGTCCTTCTTGGTCGAGCGATTTGATGCTGGGGATTTCCTCACCGGCAAAACGCAGGTCCCCGTAGGGGTTATCTTCTAAAATTACGATGCCGTATTTTTTAGCCAACTCGTAAATTTTACGGCGCTTTTCCCATGAGGTTGAGATACCCGTCGGGTTTTGAAAGTTCGGAATCACATACAGCAGTTTGGCGTTGGGGTTTTGCTGCATGCTCTTTTCAAGCGCGGCAAGGTCGAGGCCGTCTTCTTCCATCTCTACGCCGACGAGTTTGATGCCGTGGGAGCGGAATGCATTTAATGAGCCGATAAAAGACGGATCCTCGCATAAAATTACATCACCGGCATTGCAAAAAATCTGCGCCGCGATATCAATGCCCTGCTGTGCGCCCGACACGATGATCAAATCATCCATACCGGACTTCATCCCTTTGGCGGTCAGATCGGCTTTTAAGGTATCGCGCAGCGGCGCATACCCCTCGCTGATGCCGTACTGCAGATAAGTCGCGGGCGGGCGGTTGGTGATTTCGTTGATGATGCGGCGGATGTCTTCGGTGGGGAAAGCATCGACCGAAGGATTTCCGGCGGCGAACGGGATGACATCGGTGCCGGAGGTGTGTTTTAAAATCTCGCGGATCGCCGACGGTTTGAGGTTTTTAAAGCTTTCGGAGAGGCGGTAATTCATGATGTGCTTCCTTTGTGTTTATCTTTATCTTTTTTATTTACTCACTGTGCCGGGGATTTCATCAACCCATTCATTTAAAAGATACGCATAAAAATGAATGGCGGAAATGACTTCGTATTTGGTCTCTTTGGCTTTGTCATAGCCCTCGGCTGAGTAGCTGCGCACCGAGATGGTCCAGTCCTTGATATCGTCATGCAGGGCGATCTCCCGCGAAAACGGGTAGAGCTGTTCGATCTTGGGGCCGATGATATCTGCGGGCAGAATGGCTGAAAACGTGGTCATCGGCTCGGTCAGTTTGTGTTCGGCAAGATATTGCGTGGCCTCGGGGCTGCTGAGCAGAATGAACTTTTTTCCCCCCGCGATCTCCTGTTCAAAGGCCTCGGATCCGATGGTATAGGTTTCGATTTTTAATAAAACTCTGCCGTTCCCGTTAATATCCATGGCATAGGGGGTCAGTATCTCGGTCAGCCGGTCTTCGAGATCTTCCTCGGCAGCGGTGCCCGTTGTGACAACGCACAGCGTCAGGTCGGGTACGGTGCTGGTAAATGAGACCACCAAGTAGACGACAATCAACAATACCGCGATGCCCAAAATCACCAACCAGCGGAATTCCGACCAAAAGTCGGTAAAACGCTCCCAACGACTGACCTCTTCCTTGTGACGAAGAGGGGTGAAAGCGTTTTGTTCCTGTTCTGTTTGTGTGAGTTTTCTTGCCATAAAAGTTTTTTACTCCGATGTAATCACTGAGGTGACGGCGGGTGTTGTGAGGATAGTGGCCATGACGGACTGATAAAAAGTACGGGCGGTTTGATAATCGATCATTGAATCGCCGGTCAATTCGTCATAAGCGCCGGTCTTGAAAGCGATATGATAATCCGCAAAGGCGTTGGTAAGGCCGTAATCAGTGCCGGCAAAGCCGACGGGGCCTTGCATGACATAACCGAAGATGTCGGTATCCGATAATAAAAAGCCCAGTGCATCGGGCTCGATATCCGAACGATTGGTCTCGAACATCCCCAGTTTTGCCACATAGCCGTTTTCAACAAGCCAGGCATAGGCGTCAGGGTCAGCGAAGATGATATAACAGGTATCGTCGGCAAGCAGCTGCTGCGCAAGCGCAACAGCATCGGCGTTTGAACCGGTATGATCTTTGTCGTAGTAGCAAGCATAGACCTTTGCGTACTGAGCCGAATCTTTATTGGCATCTTTGGTATAGGGCACCAATAAATTTTGCAGTTTGTCAGCCGTATCTTGGGGGATTACATACGATGAGGATATAAAAAGTACTTTGACATCCGGGACAGGTTCCTTTTTCATTTCACCTAACAAAACAAAGACGCCGATGATTGCAAGAACCACAATGACAACCAGTTTCCATTGTTCTATGAAAAATTCGCCGGTTTTTTGCCAAAAGGTGAGCGGTGTGTACTCAAGATGACCGAGCGTACTGCCCGACATCTCCTGCGATGTCAGTTTTCGGGGCATATGAGGTCTCCTTCACGCGCTGCGGCGTGGTTAACGCCGTTATGTCTATAGTTCCGGTTTCATGGTCGGGAACAGCAGCACGTCCCGGATCGACGCGCTGTCGGTCAGCAACATCACCAACCGGTCAAGCCCGAAACCGAGCCCGCCCGTCGGAGGCAAACCATATTCAAGTGCGGTCAAAAAGTCCTCGTCAACCTGGGCGTTTGCGCCCTGCTTGCGGCGTTCGGCGACCTGATGCTCAAAACGTGCGCGCTGGTCAATGGGGTCGTTGAGTTCCGAGAAGGCGTTGCCCATTTCGGAGGCGTTGATAAAAAATTCAAAGCGTTCGGTAAAATCGGGCTCGCCGGGCTTGCGTTTTGCAAGCGGCGAGACGGCGACCGGATAATCGTAGATAAAGGTGGGTTGAATCAGGTTCTCTTCGACGAATTCCTCAAAGAATGCAGCCAAAATATCGCCCTTGGTGCAGGCATTTTTCTCAAAATGCACCTTTTTGGCCTTAGCGGCGTTTTGTGCGTCCTCGTCGGTGTTCCAGTCGTAATAATCGACGCCGGCATACTGCTTGACCGCATCCGCCATCGTGATACGCGCCCACGGACCGCCCATATGAATCGGCTTGCCCTGATAGGTGAGCTCGGTGGTGCCGCAGACCTCATTGGCTAAATAAATATATAATTCCTCGACGATGTCCATCATGCCGTGGTAATCGGTAAAGGCCTCGTAGAGTTCGACGGAGGTGAATTCGGGGTTGTGGCGGGTGTCCATGCCCTCGTTGCGGAAAATGCGACCCACTTCGTAGACCTTGTCAATGCCGCCGACGATCAGGCGCTTTAAATAAAGCTCGGTTTCGATGCGCAGATACATGTCGATGTCGAGGGTATTGTGGTGGGTTTTAAACGGACGGGCCGCAGCGCCGATTTCAAGCGTATGCAGCACCGGGGTGTCGACTTCAAGATAGCCCTTGGCATCGAGGAACTTACGGATCAAAGCGATGATCTTGCTGCGCTTGTAAAACGTATCGCGCACCTCGGGGTTGACGATTAAATCGACATACCGCTGGCGGTAACGCAAGTCGGTGTCGGTTAGGCCGTGGAATTTTTCAGGGAGCGGAAGCAGGGATTTTGAAAGCAGTTTTACCTGTTGGGCATGAATTGAAATCTCGCCGCGACGGGTGCGAAACGCATAGCCGACAACGCCGAGGATATCACCGATGTCCCAACTCTTTTTCATTTCCGCATAGGTCTCTTCGCCGACTTCGTCGATCTTGAGATATAGCTGGATCTTACCGCTGCCGTCTTGCAAATCCATAAAGCTGGCTTTGCCCATGTCGCGCCACGACATCATTCTACCGGCGACGCTGACCGTCTGATTTTCGAACTTGTCGAAATTTTCGACGATTTCGGCGGCGGTGTTTTTGCGGTCGAAGACGGTGATCTCAAACGGATTTTTGCCCGCGGCCTGAAGGGCTGCGAGCTTATCGCGGCGAATTTGAAGAATTTCGGAGAGTTCGGGCTGAACTGCGTTTTCGTTTCCTGTTTCCATATCGGTTTTTTCCGTTCCTTGATTATTTTTAACGGGATAATCTAATGATTTTATTCGAGTATTTTTAAAATTTTAAACTTTAACACACCGGACGGCGTGACGGCTTCGACGGTATCGCCGACCTTTTTGCTTAAAATCGCCTCGCCGATCGGGGATTCGTTGGAGATGCGGTTGCCGTTGGGGTCGGATTCGCTGCTTCCGACCAAATAGACATCCATCTCCTCGTTGTATTCGGTATCGAGCAGCAGCACATGCGAGCCGATGCCGACAGCACCGCTGTTGATATCGCTGCGGCTGACGACCTTGGCTTTGGTGATAATGGTCTCGAGTTCGAGAATACGCGCTTCTACCTTGGCCTGCTCGTTTTTGGCCTCGTCGTATTCGCTGTTTTCGGAGAGATCGCCGTAGCCGCGTGCGATTTTCAAGCGCTCCGCGACATCCTTGCGGGTGACGGTTTTCAGTTGAGTGAGTTCTTCATTGAGTTTTGCCAGTCCCTCATTGGTGAGGACGGTTTGTTTTTCCATGTACGACTACCTCTCTCTTTGGATAAATGAACGGCATAATGCCGCGGATGTCCGCAGTGGGATTTCCGTGTCCGGATGATCCGCGTGCGAACAATCATATGCCGTATGGGACGATTTATGTATTCGTCTCAAAACGTTCTATTTTAGAACGTTTTATCTATTATACAGAAAAATGTAATTTTGTCAAGGGAAATCCCTTATTTTGCATGGAATTCACACAAAAATCACACAGTTGACGCATTGAAAGCGAATCATAAAAAGAGCCGCACCGGGCGGCTCTTTTTGAGGGGAAGTAAGTCCATTTTTAGTTTACTATTTGATTAGGTCTAAAAGCGCGTCAAAAGCGTAGTCGTTGGGAAGATCGGGGGCAGCGCGATATTCGATAGTCCACAAATTGCCTTCATACAGAGCGTAGATGCAGCGTTTGTAATCGCTATACCCGACATTCTGCTCAATAGCAAGAACTTCCATATCTTCATAGGTGCCCCTTGCCAACACATTTAGATTAACCAATTTTGTCAAGGTTTTGACTTCATCTTCAAGCGTACCGCCTTTCGAATTGGTGTAAGAGATATAAAAATCAAAATCATTGTTATTTACAGTTCTGCCGAAATGGAGAATATAGTAAGTATAATATTTGACATCGCTCCAGCCGGTTTCCTGAACAGATTTATTTGTATTCGGATCGATAACGGTCCAAGGATCGGGACAGACCTCGATGACATAATCATGAATTTGATTTGCGATGTTCCAAATTAGGAATCTCGGGTTATTAGGATTTAAAGTTCGGCCGGATGAGCGTACGAACGACGCACTACCGTCGAACGGGAATTCGATTTCACCGTAAAACAGCAGGGATTTTACGGTTGAAATATCCATGATCTCATTGAACAGATAGACAGCGCCTTGATAGGTCGGGAAATAACTGGTATTCCAACTCACAACACCGGCTTTGTCGTTCGCAATTTCACTCAGCTCTTTCTCGCTGCCATCGCTGAACACCAAGACTGCGTTTCTGTACATCACAGGCATGCTTCCGGCGTGTTTATCGTTGACGTATAATCCCAACGGTGTTAAAACGGCACTGACGGGATAATCGGACATTTTTTTAAACTTCACTTCCTCGGTCAGGAAATAGTCTTGAATATAACCTTCAATCTGGATTTCAACGCCGGGGATATGCGTTGTCGCTTCGGGCAGCGGCAGCTCCAGACCGTCAAATGTCAGTGTGAACTGATGCGTTTCGGGTGTGATAGCATACAGTGCGTAGTACTCACAGTTTTCTTCACGCAGGGATTCGATCGGGATGATGACATAGGAGGCATTATCAACCACATTATACTGCATACCGTCGCAGCGCAAACCGATATTCAAATCCACGAAATCCCCTGTGGCGGTTTGTTGGCTGACACAGTAAATTTTGCAATTAGTAATCTCCGGCAAAAACTCCCCTTGACTGATGTTTTGCTGCTTAAATTTGGTTTGATAACCGCTGAGACCGAGGGTATTATTCATAACAAGCGCTTTTCCGGTGTCGGTCAGTCCCCTGACCGAGAAGATATAGGCAGTGGCATAGTCGTCGGCGACCGATTCGTGCAGGGTTAAAACAACATTGTTATTTTGCGCGCTGGTACCGATGGTGATGCCGTAGGGTGTCAAAACATCTGCTTTTTCTCCGTAAATAGAATTGAACATCGAAATGCCGATGGCAGCTCCCGTGATCACAAGCAACGAGACCAGTG
>CAZTDA010000014.1:0-14339 GCA_964612155.1 uncultured Eubacteriales bacterium
GATATCGCCGCACACATCATCGGTTATACTGGTCCGATTTATGCCGAGGAATATGCCGAGTTAAAAGCGCAGGGATATTCGCTGAGTGACATTGTCGGCAAGGGCGGCGTGGAGAAAATGATGGAGAGTTATCTGAGGGGCATCGATGGTACGACTGTGACCAATTCCGATGACCCGGACACCTCCGTGACCAAGGCCAAAGACCCGATACCGGGTGCGACCGTGGTGCTGACCATCGACAGTAATTTGCAAAAGGTGGCGCAGGAGTCGCTGGAGGAGACCATTAAGAAGATTGCGGAAAAAGGTAAATACGCGGGTAATCAAGGTGCGGATGCAAACGCGGGCGCAGCGGTGGTGATTGAGGTCGCCACCGGAGAGGTGCTTGCGGCAGCGAATTATCCGACCTACAGCTTGGAAGACCTTTTAAAAGATTATAATTCGGTTTTAAACGCCGAGAATCAACCGCTTTTTAACCGTGCATTACAGGGGACTTATCCGCCGGGTTCGACTTATAAACCACTTGTGGCGCTTGCCGCGCTCCAGACGGGTACAATTACACCGAGTACCAGAGTTACTTGTACGCATACCTACACGTATTATGAGGATTATCAACCGAAATGCCTTGGCACGCACGGGTCTATTTCGCTGGAACACGCGCTGGCGGTTTCTTGCAACTTCTACTTTTTTGAGGTCGGCCGATTGACCACCATTCAGGTGATTGAAAATTACGCAAAATCGTTCGGGCTCGGCGATAAGACCGGTGTCGGCCTGCCCGAGAGCTCCGGCATTGCGGCGGGCATCACCTACCGTTCGTCGATCGGTCAAAAATGGGTGCCCGGCGATACCCTGCAGGCCGCCATCGGGCAAAGCGACAACTTATACACACCGCTTCAACTGGCGAATTATATCGCCACTATCTGCACCGGCGGTGTTCGGTATCAGCCGCGCATTGTCAAGCAGGTCGTTTCGAAAAACGGCACCGAGACGCTTGTGGCTGATGAAGCGACGGTTGCCGGCACGGTGGAGCTTGACCCAAACAACATTAACGCGGTGATGAAGGGCATGTTGAGCGTGACGGTGGACGGTACCGGTGCGACGGTGTTCGGCAGCTATAAGATCAAAGTCGGCGGTAAAACCGGTTCCGCTGAGGTGGCAACCGGTTCCCCAAACGCAGTGTTCGTGGCCTTTGCGCCTTATGACGACCCGCAGATCGCGGTCGCCATCGTGATTGAACACGGATGGCACGGCGGCGACGCGGCAAACGTGGCAAAGGCAATTTTTGACGCCTACTTTTTCCCGGACGGCACAAAAGCGGCCGCTGATGTTGGGGAATTAGTCGGGTAAGATAATTTAAAATTGCGTATGGATCGGAGGATTTTTATGAATGAGACGCTGTTGATAGTACAATCAAGATTCGCAGCCCATCAGCAACGGCATCCGTTTTTGGATTGGAATGTTGTTTTAAAATTGTTCGATGAAAACCCAAGCGCTCTTAAAGCCCTTGAATTAATGGAAGAGACAAAGGGCGAACCGGATATTTTTCAACTATCCAAAACGGATCCCATTCTTCTGACGGATTTTTCGGATAAATCGCCGATCGGCCGAGTGAATTGCTGTTATGATGAAGAAGCGCGGGTAAAACGTAAAAAGTTTCCCCCGTCAACAAGCGCCGCAGAGATGGCAGTAAAAATGAGCGCACGGCTGATGAAGGAAGAGGAATATTGTCAAGTACAGCGGGTGGCTGTGCTTGACTCCGCAACGTCTTCTTGGTTATATACCCCGCCCTCCGTTCGAAAACCGGGCGGTGCTTTGACCGGTGATTATCGGTATGGGCGCGTGTTTATCTATCACAGCGGCGCCGATGCGTATTACGGTGTCAGGGGATTTCGCGCGGTATTGGAATTATGAGATAGGCGCAGCTCATTATTCATACTATTATCAATAAGGCCTGACGATAAAATAAGGACACCTTCACCCGCCGAAGGCGGGTGAAGGTGTGAATCTATCTTATGCGATGAAGTAAATCGGTTTTTAATGAAATATTGCTTTCTGAATTCATAAAAATTTTTCCAAATTTTAATTTTGAGATTCGTAACAAAGAAAAAGCGCCTGTACGGCGCTTTTATTTCGTCAATGAGATGTTTTTGATGTAGTCCGCCCTAATTGCTTATATCCGATGGGGAAGCGTGCTATTTCATACGTTCCGCCAATGCCGAGAGCTGCCCATGGTCGGCTGAGAGGACGGCAAAGACCGCATTATAAAGCAGCTCCGGGTTTTTTAAGAATTGACGGCCGAGGGAGGCCGCGAGCTCACCGCTGCCGACCGCCGCGCGCACCGACATCAGCAGGCCGCCGTGGTCTTTGATGTTGCAAATTAAGCAGAGGTTGTCGTCGATGGTCTCGATGGAAAATTCGTTTTCGGCCAGCAGATCGGTTTTATGCACCACCCGCATGCCGCGTCCCAAAATCCGGTCGCGGATGGAGACGGGCAGGGAGTCCTGCAAAATATCGCAGCTTTTTGCGCCGCGCGGGGTGATTTCAAAACAGCCGTCTTCGGTGCGGTTGACGCTGCCGCTGTTTTGCAGCAGATCGAGTGCCTGGGAATAATCGAAATAATTAACCAATTCGCTGCCCGGCAGAATCTCGTCGAGCTGCGCTTTGGTGAGTGACTGCGGAATGTGTTTGAGCAGATAGCAGATTAAAATCTGGATGCCCTCAAAGTCGATGATGCCGCCCGGGGCAATGCCCTGCCGCTCCCGAGTGCCGTTATTGAGTTTGTCCGCCGCGTCTTTGCGCATATTCATAGCCATCCTTCCTCACGGGTTTTAGAATTAATGTATGTGTTTGAGTTCGTCCACAACCCTAGATTATTACGAGATATGTTGACAAATTACATATTATGGAGTATTATGTAATAAATTTTACAAGGAGTGTGCAAAATGAAAATGAAAAAATCCATTGTCCTTTTCGTGCTTGTTTTATCGCTTATTTTAACCATGACAGCTTGCGGAAATTTGTCACCCACCGGAACAAGTGGGGTAGTGCCTGACCAGACAAAAACATCGTCCACGTCGACTACCAAAGAAGACACTGCTTACGAAGTTACATATTCATCCGCAAAGACCTATAAAAACAGTATCGGAACTGTTTGGGCCCAGATTTTCTTTGAAGTGACAAACACCGGAACATCTGATCTGTATTTATCTTCAGGTGGCTGTGACCTCGAAGATTCTACCGGGAAGCTTGTAGCAAGCGAAACCATGATTTCAGTTTATCCGCAGGTGATTTCCCCCGGAGAGAAGGCCTATTATTACGAAGAAACCACTCTTGATGGTGTAACCGATACTCCGGAACTGACGGTTAAGGCAAGACCTGATGCCGAGAAGGCGAAAGTCTCAAAACAAGAGCTTGCCGTTTCAGAAGTTGAGCTTCAAGACGGTACTTACTCAGGTATAAAAGCGATAGGTCGAGTTGAAAATACACTGTCCGAGGAGATTAGTATGGCATATGTAGCCATTGTTTTGTATGATGCTCAAAATAAGCCAATAGGATTACTCTCTACAATTCTAACAGATAAACTCGCCATTGGGATTAAAATGGGGTTTGAGGCGAGCGCTTTGTCCCTTCCAGACGATATAGATAAATCCGCCGTAGCTTCGTTTAAGGCCTACGCTTACGATTTTCAGTATCAATTTTAATTAGATCTCCATTCCGCCCGCTACAAGCGGGCTTCTTTTTTTGAACTTGCTACTCCTACTCTCAACGAATGACTTTGTTAAAGAAAACATAGCGTTCTCGTCGGTTATACACGCCGAGCACCATTCCGACGGAGATAAAACTGACCATCACGGAGGTGCCTCCGGAGGAGAAGAACGGCAGTGTGACCCCTATGACCGGCACAAGCGACAGGGTCATGCCGACATTGATGATGGTCTGGGTCAAAATGATGGCAAACACGCCGACACAGATGCATTTACCCGAGACATCGCGGGACATTTTGGCGGCGTTTAAAATGCGCATCAAAATCGCGAACAAAACGACCATTACGATCAAACAACCGAAAAAGCCGAATTCCTCGCCGAGTGCCGCCATGATAAAGTCGTTGCGCTGTTCGGGCACGAGGGAGGCCTGCGTGCGCGGGCCGTTTAGCCACCCTTTGCCGAAAAATCCGCCCGAGCCGATGGAGAGCTTGCCCATGATCTGCTGATAGATATAGTCGTAATCCGGGTCGAGCTCAGGGAAATAGACCGCCAATATCCGCTTTTTTTGATAGGTCTTCAATACATAAGTCCACAAAATCGGGATCGAGACCGCCGCAGCGCCGAACGCCATGGCAAAATAGCGCAGCTGAACGCCCGCCGAAAAGGTGATGAACAAAAAGATGAAAACGAAAATCATCATCGAGCCCCAGTCGCGCTGCAGCAGCACAAGGCCGATCGGAACGGCTGCGTGCCCGATCAGACCGAGCACGCCTTTGGCGGTCTTGATCTTATCGCCGATGGTTTGGATATGCAATGAAAGTGTATAGATGAAAGCGAGTTTGAGTAATTCCGAGGGCTGCAGCAGCAAGCCGCCGGGCAATTCGAGCCAGGCCTTATTGTCGGTGCCGGCGGGCGCATAACCCCAGATGTAAGTGAGCACCATCAACAGCACGCAGATCGGAACAAAGACCTTCCAGAGCTTTAAAAGCACCTCATAATCGATCAGTGAGACCAAAATCATGGCGATCAGGCCGAGGCCGATGCCGAGGCACTGGACGATGGCGTGGCGATTGGAACTGTTGTGGGTCGCGCTGAAAATGACCGCAACGCCGAAAGCCGAGAGACCGACGCACAGCAGAACCAATGCCAGATCCACTTTTTTGACGAATTCGGATATCGCTCTGCCCGCTTTGCCCATATTCGGTCATCCTTTCGCAAGATTCAGGTTGCAATCTACCCTTTCGTTTCGGAGTTTTTCAGATAATATATCGTTTAAATTAGGATTATTTACATATGTCACCGACGACTCACCGGTTCAAGAACTTCGGTATTCAACCGGGATATGACCGCGAGGTCGCTTTTTACCCAAATGCGCAAGCTTTATTCGCGTGATGTCACCGGCGACTCGCCGGTTATTGTTTTAAACTGATTTTCAACTCATCGAGCTGCTTGGTGTCGACCGGGGACGGGCAGCCGCTCATCAGTTCCGAGGCGTTTTGCACTTTCGGGAACGCCGTGACATCACGCAGCGAATCCGCGCCGCAGATGAGCATCGCCAGACGGTCGAGGCCGAGTCCGACGCCGCCGTGCGGCGGTGCGCCGTAACGATAAGCGTCAACCAAAAAGCCGAACTTGGACTGCACCTGCTCCGGGGTCAGACCGAGCAATCCGAACATGCGCTTTTGCAGTGCCGGGTCGTTGATGCGGATGGAACCGGAGAGCAGTTCGATGCCGTTCAACACGAGGTCATAGGACTTGGCACGCACCGTTCCGGGGTCGCTTTCGAGATAGGGCATGCATTCTTCGAGCGGCATGGTAAACGGGTGGTGCATAGCGGCCCACTCGCCGCTCTCTTCGTCATACTCGAAAAACGGCATTTCGACAATCCAGAGCAGCTCGTATTGGTCTTTCTTGACGAGGTTGAGCTGCTTTGCCACGATGTTGCGCAGCGTGCCGAGTACCGGCAGCACGATTTTATTTTTATCGGCGACAAACAAAACAGTATCGCCTTTTTCACAACCGACGGCGGCAAGCAATTTGGCAAGCTCGCCCTCGGCCAGGAATTTTGAGAAAGAACAGGTCGGTTCATCCTCGCTCCAGCGGACATAGGCAAGCCCTTTTGCGCCGATGCCGCGCACGGTCTCGGTGAGCTTGTCGATTTCCTTGCGGGTGAGCACTGAAACGCTGTTTTTGGCGACGATGCAGCGGACGCTACCGCCGTTTTTCACCGCGTCGGAGAACACCGGGAAGGCGCAGTCTTTGACCAGTGAGCTGACATCCTGAATCTCCATGCCGAAGCGCAGGTCGGGTTTATCCGATCCGAAGCGGTTCATGGCATCGGCAAAGGTCAGACGGCGGATGGGGAGCTCGATTTGGCGGTCGAGCATCCGTTCGAAAACCCGCTTCATAAAGCCCTCGATCATCGCAAGGATATCGTCGACATCGACAAACGACATCTCGATATCGATTTGGGTGAATTCGGGCTGGCGGTCGGCGCGCAAATCCTCGTCGCGGAAACATCTTGCCAACTGGATATAGCGGTCAAAACCGGAGAGCATCAAGAGCTGCTTATAAAGCTGCGGGGACTGGGGCAGCGCGTAAAAGTTGCCCGGATGGATGCGCGACGGCACGATGTAGTCACGCGCACCCTCGGGGGTGGACTTGATCATCATCGGGGTCTCGATTTCGAGAAAGCCGTTTTCATAAAAATATTCGCGGGTGACGGCAGCCAGCTTGTGGCGCGTGAGGATGTTTTTTTGCAGCGGAGAGCGGCGCAGGTCGAGGTAGCGATAACGCAGGCGCAGTTCCTCGTTGGCGTTGCAGTTGTCGATGATCTCAAACGGCGGGGTCTCGCTCTTGGTAAACAATTGCAAATCGGTGACAAAGAGTTCGAGTTCGCCGGTCGGGATATCAAAATTTTTACTCTCCCGCTCACGCACAACACCGGTTGCGCCGATGACGAATTCGCTGCGCAGCGTAAACGCCAGATCGAAAATCGGACGGTCGGTGGCGTCGTCGAAGGCCAATTGGATGATGCCGGTGCGGTCGCGCAGGTCGACGAAAATCAAGCCGCCGAGGTTGCGCTGTCTTGCAACCCAGCCGCAGACCGACACGGTTTTGCCGAGGTCGGCTTTGGTGACTACGGTGGCGTATTTAGTGCGTTTTATCATAAAAAATCTTCTTTCGTTATGAATTTTATTGAAGCGCTGCGATCAGTTCGGCTTCGCCGCTGACAGCAAGCTCGCGGTCGTTTTTCATGTCCTTGAGCACAAATTTGCCGGTTTTCACTTCATCTTCGCCTAAGATCAGCGTGTAATCAAACCCTGCCTTGTTGGCGTAGCGCATGGAGGATTTCAAACTGCGGGTCGAAAGTTCTGTCTGGCAGGGAATCCCGGCGGCTTTGACCGCATCGGCCAGCCGCGCTGCGCGCGGCTTGGTCTCATCTCCGATCGGTATGATAAATAATTTGCCCGCCGAGGGTTTGCAGAATGCACAGCCGCATTTTTCGGCCAGTAAATACATGCGTTCAATGCCCATGGCAAGGCCGAGCGCGGGGGTCGGCTGACCGCCGAGTTCTTCGACAAGTCCGTCATACCGTCCGCCGCCGCCGACTGCGTCCTGCGCGCCCAATTGGTCGGTATAAAATTCAAACACGGGGCCGTTATAGTAATCGAGGCCGCGAACGATGCCGGTATCGAGCTCATATTTCACACCGAGATCGGTCAGCAATGAACAGAGCGCGTCAAAGTGCTTTTTGCAATCGGCGCAGAGATAATCGGTGATCACGGGCGCATTTTTGGCGACCGCTTTGCACTCGGGCGATTTGCAGTCCAAAATACGCATCGGGTTTTTATAAAGCCGGTCGTTGCAGGTCTCGCAGAGGGTCTCTTTATACTGCTCGAAATAAGCGACCAGCGCTTTTTTGTATTCACCCCTGCACTCCTTGCAGCCGATGGAGTTGAGCTTTGTGGTCACCGCGTCCGCAATGCCGATTTTTTTGAGCGCGCGGTTGACCAGGGCGATCAATTCGGCTTCGGCAAGATAAGAATCCGCACCGAAAATCTCAAAGCCGACCTGGTGGAATTCGCGCAAGCGCCCCGCCTGCGGGCGGTTATAACGAAAACAAGAAGTAAAATAAAACAATTTCTGCGGCAGTGCCTCTCCGGCAAGCCCGTCTTCCAGATAGGCGCGCACAACGCCTGCCGTGCCCTCGGGAGCTAAGGTCAGATCCTCGCCGCCGCGGTCTTGAAAGGTGTACATCTCTTTGCTGACCACGTCGGAGGTCTCGCCGGAGCTGCGCGCAAACAGCGCGGTCTTTTCAAAGGTCGGAACACGAATTTGGCCGAAGCCGGATAACTTGGCTTCGGTCATAAAAATTTGTTCGATTTCGCGGTAAGCGGCCGACTGTTCGGGCAGCGAATCCGCCGTACCGCGCGGCTTTTGATATTTTACGGGCATTTTTATATCTTCCTTTTTGCTTTATAGTATAATTTTGTAGGGGGCGGTTTCCATGCCGCCCCGCGTTTTCATGTGACGGACGGTTGTACCCGCCCTACTTCGGTCTAATTCTTCGGATTGACGATGTCGCGCCAATCGAGCCATCCGTTTGCAAGGCCGTGGATCAACACCTCGGCGGTTGCGATGTTGGTCGCCATCGGCACGGTATGCGCGTCGCAAAGCCGCATCAAATTGAATTCCGCGCCGTGCATCCGCTGTTCGTTCGGGGTGCGGAAAAAAATCAGCATGTCAATCCGGTCACAGCTGACCAGCGCGGCGATTTGCTCGAGTCCGCCCTGCGAACCCGTCATCAGTGATAAAATTTTAAGCCCCGCGCCCTCGGAGACCAATTTGGCCGTCGTGGCTGTGGCGCACAGATCATGCTTTGCCAAAATCCCCTTATAAGCGGTGCAAAACTGCACCAATAATTCTTTTTTATCGTTGTCGGCAATCAGTGCGATATTCATTATGATCTCCTTTCGGCGAAATCCCTTTTTTAGTGCGGACGCGTTATGTATATAAATTATAAACGCGACAGGGGGACATATTTGCCGCAGATACGAGCGGCGATATTATAAAACGGCTGAACCGAAGCGGCGGATTTGGGCAGCATCAGAACGCCTTTGCGGGAGAGTTTTGAAAATTCGGGATCAATGGGCACAACGCCGAGCAGCTGGCTGCCCACCGCGTCGATAAAATCATCAATCGAAGGCGCGATTTTTTTGCGCACCAACCGTTTGTCGTATTTGTTGAGAATCAAACGGCTCTTTTTGCCCATTCTTGCAATCAGCGCGCCGGTTTTGGTCGCTGCGCGCAAGGCGCTGTCGTCGGGGGTGGAGATGATCACGACCTCGTCTGCCGCCGTGACCGCGCTGTCGAACTCACGGCCGAGCCCCGCAGGTGCATCGATGAAAATATAGTCGAACTGCCCCGCCATAATGCGGCAGAAGCGGGCAATATTTTCGCCTGAGCAGAATTTATCGGGGGACATGGAGACCGAGGCCATTGAGAGCCCCCCGAGTCCGGGACACGGTACCACCGCTTCGGAAATGTCGCAGCGCTTTTCAACCGCGTCGCAGATGTCAAACAGCGCCGGTTTTTCCATACCGAGCAGGATGTCTAAACCGGAGATGCCCTGATCCGCATCGACAAGCAGCACGCGCTTTCCCCGGCAGACGACCGAAGCCGCAACACAAGCGGCAATCGTGGACTTTCCCACGCCGCCCTTGCCCGAGCAAAATGTTAAAATCTTTTGCAAGCTTTCGACCATCCTTTCGACTTGGCGGGAAGTTTTATCCGCGCATAAAAAGCAGTTGAAATCGGGTTGACCGGGATGTACCATTTCTTTTGCCGTGATGCGATAAAACGCCCGATCTGAAACTTTATAATCAAACTTTTCACGCGCTCTCCATAGAGATAAAGAGCCATTTACAGGATAGCATAAATACGGTTTTTTTTCAAGCACCATGATTCTGCAAAGCCGCATTTACGTTGCATGTATGTTCATTTCATGTAGGGGAGGTTGCGTGTAACCGTTCCGATTCGCTCATAGGATGAAAGCCAATGACTTTTCACGTTGGCTGAACGGTCAAAGTACACCTAACTTTGACAGCTCGTGATAAACACGGGCGATGGGGAGGCCGACGATGTTGCTGTAATCGCCGGTGACTTTGCGCACAAATTTTACCGCAAGCCCTTGAATCGCATACGCGCCGGCTTTATCCATATGTTCACCGCTGGCGAGATACGCATCGAGCTCTGCATCGGTGATGGGATACATCGTGACGGCGGTGCGCTCGTAAAAGGTCTTTTCGCGGGTCTTGCCGTTTTTGCGCACCAAGATGCATACGCCGGTAAAGACCTCGTGCGTGCGGCCCGAGAGCTTTTTTAAAATCTGCCGGGCATCTTTATCCTCAACGGGCTTGCCGATGATTTCATTGTCTATAACCACAATCGTATCCGCGCCTAAAACGGCAAAATCGTTTTCGTCGGATTCGCCTGCGATCACATCAAAAACCGCATGCGCTTTGTGCGAAGACAGGTCGAGGACGGTGTGAACCGGGGTGTCGGCGGCGGTCTCTTCGGGGTCGTTGCAGGGGCGCACTTCAAAAGAGATGCCCGCCAAAGTCAGCAGTTCGCGTCTGCGGGGAGAACCGGAGGCCAAAATGAGTTTCATGTTGTTTTCTCTTTCTTTTATTTATTTATCTTATTTTTTACAAGAGTTCGGAGACATCGTTGATGATTCTGTCGGGAATGATTTTTGAATTCGGCGCAAGACCTTCGTTTTTGTAGTCGTTCCAGACGGCGCAGATGCCGAGTGACTGCGGCGCTTGAATATCCCATACGAGATTATCCCCGACCATCCAGATCTCATGCGGGGGCAGGTTCAGAGCCGACAGCGCTTTTTCATAAATGCGTATATCCGGCTTCCCGAAGCCGACTTCGCCCTCAATAAAGATGAATTCGAAATACCCCGCCAATCCGAATCGATTAATTTTATCGCGCTGTTCCTCACCCGTTCCGTTGGTGATTAAGCCCAACCGTACACCTTGATTTTTGAGTGCCTGAAGCGTGGGAATCGAGGGCGGGAAAACAATGATCAGTTCTTTACGGCACGCGGAATAATTGTCGGCGAGTTCGTTTGAGAGCGAAATATCGCGGATGTTCAGGGCTTGCATTGCTGTCTTTACAATCTCACGCCTTGCCTCCGTAAGCATGTTCAAACGCCCTCTTTTATGGCGTTCGGGATCGCCCCAGTACCATTTTCTCGTCCGGTTCACTTGCTCTAAAAGAGCGCAAACGGGAATTTCGAGCGAGTGCGCATCGATCAGCTTTTGACAGCAAATCTCCCATGCCTGCTCTGCCACGCCCTCGAACGAAATCAACGTATCGTCTAAATCAAAAAGGATTGCAGGCGGATATTGCTTCATGGGTTCCTCCGAAATGATAAATTATAACGCAGCGGAATTTTCTTGGTTTTTAAAACTTCTTGTCGGTGCTGTGTGTGGATTCAATGCGGAAAGACGGCGCTTTTTTTGTATTTCCTCAGAAATTATAACAAAAAAGCGCAAAAAAGGCAAACGAAAACAGCCCAATTCACGAATTTTCACAAATTTGTTGACAGCACCGTTTATTTATGTACAATAAGGGTAGTGAACGACAAAAACCGCGTTCACTTTTTTAAAAAGGATTATAACATTAACAACATGAGAAATATAAAAACCGTTATCAAAAATTCAGCTTTTTTTCGTGTGTTTAACTTGCGCGAAGACAAAGCGCGCGGACGCACGGCCATGATCGCTTCGGCGGTCATTGCGAGCATTGCCGCAAACCTCTCCGGCGGCGTGTTTTACTCCGGCTTTTTGGTCGGATACGGGATCAACCTCGTCAATATCGGTATCTTGTCGTTTGTGCCGTATATGGCGTCACTGTTTTGTCTGCTTTCGCCACTGGTATTGGAGCGTTTTCCGAAGCGCCGTTGGGTGCTTGCCGGGGGACGCGTGTTATATTACACCATCAATATCCTCGGACTGACGCTGCTGCCCAAGTTGGTGCAGGATCCGGGCGCCCGCATTTGGGGGTTTGCCTTAATCATCTTTTTCGCCAACGCCGTCAACAACATCTTTTCGCAGGGCTATTCGGTGTGGCATTTAAACTTTTTACCTGAAGATATCCGCGCGGATTATTTTAACCAATCCAACATCATCAATAACGTCATCACCGGCGCGATATTGATCACCTCCTCAGCCATCACCGATGCTTTGCCTGCCGGAGGGCCGGAACAGCTGCGCATCATCGTCATTTTGCGCTTTGTTGCATATGGAGTCGCGTTCCTCGATGTGCTGATGTTGGCGCTGCCCAAAGAATATCCCTACCCGCGCAGTGAAGCCAAATCCATCAGCCCCATCAAGGTACTGACGCTGCCGTTTAAAAACAAGAAGTTTATTTTGACGATGCTCGTGATGTTTGCCTATACCTTTGCGGCCAACGTCTCAACCCCGTTTATCAATGTGCATTTAATCGAGAATGTCAAGATCAGCTATTCGCTGATCAACGGCATCAACGCGGCGTATTTTTTGGTGTTCGTACTGTTCGGGAACATCGCCAAACGGCAGATTGCGCGTTGGTCTTGGTTCAAGACCTATGCGATTTGGGTGCTGGTTCAGGCTCCGACATTTTTGATGTATACCTTTGTACATAATGTCGACGGCAGCGCCAACTGGCTGTTTATCACGGTGCGTCTGCTGCAGCATGTGACCGGGCTGTTTATCACGCTGACCTATTCAAATTTCCCGTATATCAACCTGCCCGAGACCGACCGGACGGCGTACATGTCGTTTTATGTGATCGCGGTGCATTCGTCGGCGCTGCTGAGTATGCTGTTCGGCACCGGATTTGTCAAACTGCTCGGCGATTTCACCGTCAATATTTTCGGCATGGCGCTCAACAGTGTGCAGCTGTTGCTGTTCTTGACCTTTGTGCTGCAAGTCGGCGTGGGCTTATTGGTGTTTGCCCTGAAGCCCAAAATCGATCCCGAGAACTGGAGCGAGCCGCCCAAGATGCCGCGTCAGCGCATACAGTTGCCGTGGGTGCGCAAACGCATGGTGGTTGAGGACGAACAGAAATAGGGTAAGGGTAAAGTGTAAAACGTAAAGGTTAAAGTGACATATCCGTTAGATCTATCGTTGTATTATTAAGGTTTAACGTAGGGGGCGATACGGGCACGGCCCGCTTCGTTCGCCCGGGATACACATTATCGACAGTATAAAATCACAGAGGGCTCTCAAATGAGAACCCTCTGTTGTTTTATTTAATTTCAGTTTAAACTTTACATTTGCTTAGTAGCAGAGTTCTTCTAGGATGGATGCGGCGCTCTTGACCATGTCGACACAGGTTGTTTTAAACAGGTTTTTGCTTCTGGCCTGCTCCATGCCCTCTTTTGTGGAGATGTCGTGCCCCAAAATTTCACGGCAGATGATGTTGCCGTTTTTGGCTTTGAAGGCATTCAGAAACTCCTCGGTCTTTGCGTAACAGTTGGCTTTCGATTCTGCATCCTCGGGTTGACTGTGACCGTGTTTTAAACCGATCGTAATGACGGCACCGGATACCGCTCCGCAGATTTCACCCGAACGGCAGCCGCCGCCCAACCCGCAGGCGGCTTTAAGAGCGGTTTTTCGGTCAAGTCCATACGATTCGCAAAAAGCCGCCAACACCGATTGGGAACAATTAAAACCGGTGTTGAATAGTTCACAAGCCGTATCCTGTTTTAAATTCATAAACACCCTCCCGATTCGGTAAATATAGTGAAGCCACTTGAAAAACAAGGCGAGGATAAAAGGTGAGTGGCTTCACATTGGGTAAAACCACTTCAAGATCACCTTGAGTTTAAAGTAGTGGTTTTACTATACTTCGCTGCCGGAGTTAGTCCGTAACCGACCCGCTTTTGACGATATTGCTGTCATATGTATTCAAAATTTTACGTCCGGGTGTTATTACAAGATAGCGCTCGTCCCATGTTCCGTTTAACAGACCCTGCAGCAATTTTAGATTACCGGGGACAAGTTCAAATTCGAAATTTTTCTCTTGTGCTTGCTCTTTCGCCATTTTAATATATTGATCGGGATTGCCCATACCGGTGTCAATATAGGCGATTTTTTTATAATTGTGCATCCAGTCGCCGAGCGATTCTTTTAAAAACGCGGCGGTTTCCTCGTCATATTGGCTGTAATCAATATCCAGCCCCAACTTTTGCGTGATGCTGCCTCCTGTTTCGTTGGGACTCATGTCCCGCTCGAGCCAGCCCGGGGACTTGAAAAAAGTGCCGGGATTGTTATCAAAATAAGTGGTATAGGACTCCTTTGAGCCCAGTAAAAGCGTGATACAGTCATGCGCCTTGCAAATCACTAAAGGCAATTCGGACTTTAATCCGATAATCCCGTTATTGCAAAGGCCGAAGCTCAACAAAACGGCATCGTATTTGTCCTTTTCTTGATCCACGCGATCGATTTCTTCTTGAATTCTCTTTTTCATGCCGTCAGCGCCGACATCGTGAAGACCTTTCGGGAGAAAGTGCAGATCGATGATATTCTCCGACTTCGAGGCACAATAAAACAGCTCGCGGGACAGAATCTCGCAGGCAAT
>CAZTDA010000015.1:0-14225 GCA_964612155.1 uncultured Eubacteriales bacterium
CGATTGATTTGATCAACGGCGACAAAAAGGGCGAAAAAAAGCTGCGCGGCGTCATCCCGCTCTCCATCTTGGGTCTTATCTGTACCGGACTGGGGTATTACGGTTCGTTCATCGTCAAAGGAACCGGTGCGTTGCTCCTCTTTTGGCCCGCGGTCATTTTGGTCATCATCGGCACCAACCTGTTGTTCGTCTCGGGCAGCCAGTTTGTGCTGCGCGCGCTGAAAAAAAGCCCGAACTTGTATTATAAACCGCGCAATTTCATCTCGGTCTCGGGTCTTGTGCACCGCATGAAGCAAAACGCGCTCGGTTTAGCCAACATCTGCATTCTCTCGACCATGGTATTGGTCACCGTGTCGTCGGTCTGCGCCTTGTTCTTCGGTCAACAGGGTATCCTCAACGTCCAGCATCCGGTTGATTATCAGGTCGATATCGCCTACAGCGCCTCCGAACCGATGCCCGATATGTCTTCTGTCCCCGAGGCCATGCAGATTATCGCCGAGAAAAAAGGGGTCAAAATCGAGTCGATTTACACCTATAATGCTATTCAAAATTTCGCCATGTTATCTGACGGCAAATTGGCGTTAAAGACCGCAGATGGCGTATTATCGCTTGAGGGTCTTGACTACGACGACCAATATAAACTCTATCTGGTTCCGCTTTCGGATTATAATGCAGTCACAGGCGACAATGTAACGCTCAATGACCATGAAATCCTTGTGCTGAGCGAAAAACCGGTCACCTCCGCCGATGTCACCGCTCCGAGCGGAGATGTGTTTACGATCAAAGCCGCACGCGCCGGAACGGTCTTCACCGACTGCAAAAACAGCATCCGAGTCAACGAGATTTACATCATTGCAAAAGATATGGAGACCTGCGCGAAGCTCGATTATACGGACTCAGACGACTCCGTAGACCTCAGGCGCATTTTCACCGATATCAACCTCGGCGGCAGCGATTTTTTGGCCTATGTCAATTTTACCGACTTTGCCGGAGAAAAGATTTATCAGATCGCCCGTTCTCAACTCTCCGAAGCCACCTACAGCACCAGCAGCATCGACCGCAACCGCGCCCAGAACTACGCCACCTACGGCGGCCTGCTGTTTGTCGGCATCTTCTTTGTCATCCTGTTTTTGGTCAATACGGTGCTCATCATGTATTTCAAACAGGTCTCCGAGGGCTACGAGGATCGCGCACGTTACGAGATCATGCGCAAGGTCGGCATGAGCGACGAGGAGGTACGCGCCACCATCAACCGGCAGGTGCTGATCGTCTTCTTTTTGCCGTTAATCATGGCACTTGCACACATCTTTGCCGCAACCAATATTTTAACCCAGATTGTCAGCGCCTTTGTCATGCTCGATACTTCTCTGACGCTAACCTGCATCGCCGTTTCCGTCGCGGTCTACTCGCTCGTCTATATCTTCGCCTTCCGCGCCACCGCCAGAACGTATTATAAAATTGTGAAATAACACCGTAGGGGCGCACCTATGTGTGCGCCCGTGAACCGAAATGATTACATTTTGCATATCACTTGCTCCCCGGGCGGATATATCCGATTCTATACAATTTGGCGTTTGCAGGCGCACACATAGGTGCGCCCCTATACGACAACCCCCCCGGACTTGCGTCCGGCGGGGGTTGTTGTCATTTCGCTTAATACTTAAGTTTATAAAAAATCTTCAAGAATCCTCCCACCATTTCAACAAACACCGTCGCACCGAGCAGCGTGAAGAAAACCGTGATGTTGTAATTCCCCGCCACTATCGTTGCAAGTACCAACCCGAACAATACCACGGTGAAGCCCACTGAACCGGCTTTTTGTTGGATAAACAACTTGCGTTCATCGGTCTCTGCAACATACAGCTTTTTCAGTTTCTCGGGGTCTCTCACGGCAATCTGTATACGAATCAAATTAAAAATCGTCACGCCGAGCAAAGCCGCAAGCAAACCCACTTGAAAACCATCTACAAATCCCCTGAAAAAATCCGGCATCACCGGGTTGTTGTGTCCGGTCAGCGAAACCGCGCTGCAGGCAATCATCAGTCCAGCTGCGAGCATCATCTGACGACTTCTCAGCTGTTTTTAAAATCTTCCATCTAAATATTTTCCTCCAAATCCGTAAAATCAAAGACTTCTTCGATGGTTTTTCCGAAATACTTTGCGATTTTATACGCCAGTATCAGCGATGCGGTATATCTGCCCACCTCGAGTGAGGTGATGGTCTGCCGTGTCACGCCGACCGCCCATGCGAGTTCCTCCTGCGAGAGCTTGTGTTGTTTTCGAAGCTCGGGTATCTTTGTATTCAAGTAATCGCCTCCTTGCTAAGTTCGCTTAGCATTTATAGTATAGTATACTTATCAAATATTGTCAAGTATGCTTTGCAAATATTAAAATGTTTTTTGATTACCCTTTAGCTGTTGACAAGATGCAGTTACATTCCGACAGAGAACTGATGACCTGATTCCGTTCCCTGTTTAATAGACTTTGAATAAGATGATCTATCAAAAACCAACGATAATCAAAGTGGGCAGACAAGCAAATAACTGCTGGTCTGCCCACTTTAATCGCTGAAAGTTGTGGATTTTTACTTTGCCAATGTGATGCTGTTGATGATGGTCTCGTTGATTTCGGATGTAAAATAAGAGTCACCGACCGTTGTGACAAATGTGATGATATATTGCTGTGTCAAGTCGGCGTTAAACAGATACACCACTTGCACCAGACGGTCTACACCCTCTGCGTTTGTACCGGTAAAGCCAAAATACATGGCAGTGTTTCCGTTCATATTGACATCGTTCTCATATGCAGCCAACTCCATGTTGGTGTAGGTGGCTCCGTAAAGGCCTTCGAGAGAGGCCTGGACGAGTTCTTCATCCCAATCGGTGGGCAACAGTTCGACTTCGATCGCCGGTGTTACCACGATGGATGAACCCGGTCCGGCAGAGACATACGATCCCTGCATTTCGGAGACCGCTGAGAAAACGTTGGGAACACTGATGGTAATATCACCGAAAGCCGTGGCAGCAAACGTTGTTTCGGGCGTCGGTTCGGAGCTGGTTTGTTCGGACGAAGGGGCTTTGCCGCCGCCGCAGGCCACAAGGCCAAAGCAAAGGGTCAGGGAAAGAATGAGTACCAGGCAAACGGTGAGAAGTTTTTTCATTTTAAATCCTCCAGGTTATTTTGTTTTTCGGGAAAAATCCCTGCGGTTAGTTTAACATAAATCCTCTTATAAAAGTTACAAATCGCATGAATCACGATATATTATGCACGAGACATATTTCAATAATGAGATGAGTGTGTTATAATAACGGAGTTGAAACGGAGGAACACTCATGTTGCAAATTGCGCTCTGTGATGAAAGCGCAGAGGAATTATCGGATCTTACTGAGTTGATAGATCAGTACAAAGATTCGAGGTATTTGAACTGCACATATACCGTCTTTTTAAGCGGTTTTGAACTGTTGTCTGCGGCAGAAAACGGAAAGCGGTTTGATATATATTGTCTGGATATCAGGGTTCCGGGCTTTATTGGCATTGATTTGGCAAAAGAGATTCGAGCTTTTGACAAAAACGCGGCGATTTTATTTTTTGCCTCCTCTCCCGAATTCGCCTTGGAAAGTTATTCGGTAAAGGCCGTGAACTACGTTTTAAAGCCCATATCCAAAGAAAAACTGTTCGATACCTTTGACGAACTGCTGGAACGGATCAGGATTGAAGAAAAAGATGCCGCAGTTATTGTAAAAAGCAGAGAGGGTATTCAAAAAATACTCATCTCAAATTTGGTTTTTGCAGAGATCACCGGCAGAAATGTTTTATATCACCTTCGGTTTGGCAAGGTGATTCAATGTACGGATTCATTTGACGGCGTCTGCGAAAACCTGTTGAAACATGGGTGTTTCTTTAAAACGCACCGCTCTTATATCGTGAATTTGCAACATGTAATTGCTATTGAAAATCAAACGGTGACCTTGCAAACCCTGTCGACCGTCCCTGTTGCACAGGGTAAAATGCGGGAGATAAAGCAGCGGTATCTGGCTTTTCACAGGGCGGCGGAATAGACAGGATATAGGGATATGGCGGGTAAATTCCCTGCAAGATATTAAATTAAGACATTTTTTCGCACAATTGGATTATCGGTGGCTTTTTACAGGAATGACGGATTCAATGAAAAAGGAGCGGCTTGACAGCCGCTCCTTTTGTGTTTAACGAATCAATATCAGCACTCGCCGTTATAGAGCTTTTGCAGGCGCAGCAGATAGTCGTAACGGTTCTTGGCATCGGTGACCGCTTCGCCGAAGAGGCGTTCGGCGCGATCCGGGAAGGCGCGTTCGAGCGAGCTGTAGCGAACCTCGGACAACAGGAATTCCTTGAGGTCGGCGGTGGGTTCTTTGCTGTCGATGACGAACTTGCCGGTTTCGAGCGCCGGATTATAACGGAACAGGTGCCAATATCCGGCGGCAACCGCACGTTTTTCTTCGGCCTGAGAGTTGGTCATGCCGCCCTTGATGCCGTGGTTGATACACGGGGCGTAGGCGATAATGATCGACGGACCCTTGTAATTTTCGGCTTCGACGAACGCCTTGAGGCACTGGTTGTAGTCGGCGCCCATGGCGACCATTGCGGTGTATACATAACCGTAGCTCATTGCGATTCCGGCGAGGTCTTTTTTCTTGATGCCCTTACCGGCTGCCGCAAACTGTGCGACCTGACCGATCGGGGAGGCCTTGGAGACCTGTCCGCCGGTGTTGGAATAGAGCTCGGTGTCGAATACGAGAATATTGACGTCTTCGCCGGAGGCGATCACATGATCTAAGCCGCCGAAGCCGATGTCATAGGCCCAACCGTCGCCGCCGAAAATCCAGGTGGATTTCTTGACGAGCATATCGGCGCTGTCAACGACCTTGGAAGCCAGTTTGCAGGCATCACAGGTGCAGACCTTGCCGTTCTTGATCCATTCGGCTTCCCACTCGGTGCCGGTCATATCGAGACCGTCTTTGCAAGCGGCAAGCAGCTTGGCGGAGGACGCTTTGGAGGCCTCGCGGTCGTCCATGGTGTCGAGCCATTCCTGTCCGGCGGCTTTGAGGTCGTCGGTGCAATATTCTGCGGCGATGAGCTCGCGGACGGTATCGGCCAATGCAGCGCGGCGCTGTTTGGCTGCGAGGTAGATGCCGAAGCCGTATTCGGCGTTGTCTTCGAACAGGGAGTTGCCCCATGCCGGACCGTTGCCGTCTTTGTTGACGGTGTACGGAGTGGACGGCGAGGAGGACGCCCAGATCATTGAGCAGCCGGTGGCGTTGGCGATATACATCTGGTCGCCGTAGAGCTGGGTGGCGAGCTTGGCATACGGGGTCTCGCCGCAGCCCGCGCACGCGCCGGAGAATTCCAGCAGCGGCTGCTTGAACTGGCTGCCCTTGACCGTGGTCGGCTTGAACTTTTCGCTGACTTCGGGCTTGGCCGGCAGTTCGAACATATAATCAAAGTTCTTTTGATCGCAAATGTGATTTTCGAGCGGTTCCATGACGAGGGCTTTTTCGCCCTTACGACCCGGGCAGACCTGCGCGCAGGAGCCGCAGCCGGTGCAGTCCTGAACCGAGAGTGTGACCGAGAACTTATAGCCGGGCATGCCGACCATATCGACGGTCTTGGAGCCCTCGGGGGCTTTTGCGGCTTCGTCGGGGGTCAGCGCAAAGGTACGGATGACCGCGTGCGGGCAGACATAAGAGCAGAAGCCGCACTGGATGCAGTTTTCGGGCATCCAAGTCGGGACGTCGACTGCGATGGCGCGTTTTTCATAAGCCGAAGAGCCCTGCGGGAAGGTGCCGTCTTCGAGACCCTTGAACGCCGAAACCGGAACTTTGTCGCCGGCTTGCGCGTTGACGGGAACCTGGAATTCCTTGACCCATTTGACGAGTGTCGGATTTTTTCCGGTGATTTCGGGGACTTCGAACTTGCCGCTGCAATTGGCCCAGTCGGACGGTACATTGACCTTGACGATGCCGGTGAGGCCTCTGTCAATGGCCGCGTAGTTCATGTTGACAACCGCTTCTCCCTTTTTGCCGTAGCTCTTGAGAGCGGCTTCTTTCATATATTTAACCGCATCGTCGATCGGGATGATGTTGGCGAGTTTGAAGAAGGCCGCTTGCAGAATGGTGTTGATTCTGCCGCCGAGGCCGATTTCTTTACCGATTGCGATACCGTCGATGGTGTAGAATTGAATGTTGTTTTTGGCGATATAGGCCTTCATGTCACCCGGCAGCTTTTCGGACAATTCGTCCACATTCCAACCGCAGTTGAGCAGGAAGGTGCCGCCCGGTTTGACATCCTGAACCATGTCATATTTATCGACATAGCTGGGGTTATGGCAGGCGACGAACGCGGCTTTGTTGATCAGATAGGAGCTCTTGATCTTCTTTTTGCCGAAGCGCAGATGCGAGATGGTGACGCCGCCGCTCTTTTTGGAGTCGTAGAAGAAATAGGCCTGTGCGTTCATGTCGGTGTGGTCACCGATGATCTTGACCGAGTTCTTGTTCGCACCGACGGTGCCGTCTGCACCGAGTCCCCAGAACTTGCAAGCCGTGGTGCCCTCGGGGGTGGTATCCGCGATGTCGGTGACATCCAGCGAAGTGAAGGTGACATCGTCGTTGATACCGACGGTGAAGTGGTTTTTGCCGCCGACTTTCATGTTGTCATAAACCGCCTTGACCTGTGCCGGGGTGGTGTCCTTGGAGCCCATGCCGTAACGGCCTCCGGTGATCTTAACGCCTTCGAATTCGGTGTCATGCAATGCGGCGATGACCGACAGGTACAGCGGTTCGCCGACAGTGCCGGGTTCCTTGGTACGGTCGAGCACGCAGATGCGTTTGACCGTCTTGGGGATGACCGACAAAAAGTGCTTGACCGAGAACGGATTATAGAAATGAACCTTGATAAGGCCCAGTTTTTCTCCGGTGGAATTGAGGTAATCGATGGTCTCTTCGATGGTGTCGCAAGCCGAGCCCATGGCGACGATGACCTTTTCGGCATCGGGCGCGCCGTAGTAGTTGAACAGGCCGTAATCGGTGCCGATGGCCTTGTTCACCTGGTTCATGTAATCCTCGGTGATGCCGACGATGTCGTCATAAAACGGATTGCAGGCCTCGCGGGACTGGAAGAAGGTGTCGGGGTTTTGGGCGGTACCGCGCAGCACCGGATGTTCCGGGTTGAGCGCGTTGGCGCGGAAGGCCTTGACAGCGTCAAAATCGGTCATACCGGCGAGCGTATTATAATCCCAAACCTCGATCTTCTGCTGCTCGTGAGAGGTGCGGAAGCCGTCAAAGAAGTGCAGGAACGGGAGGCGACCCTTGATGGAAGCCAGATGCGCAACCGCGCCCAAATCCATACACTCCTGAACGCTGTTGGAGCAAAGCAGAGCGAAACCGGTTTGGCGGCAGGCGTTGATGTCGGAATGGTCGCCGAAGATGCAGAGTGCCGCAGTCGCCACCGAACGGGCGGAGACATGCATGACGGCGGGCAGCAATTCGCCTGCCATCTTATACATATTCGGGATCATGAGCAGCAACCCTTGGGAAGCCGTATAGGTCGTGGTCAGTGCACCGCCCTGCAGTGAGCCGTGCATTGCGCCGGCAGCGCCGCCTTCCGACTGCAGCTCAACGACATTGACCTGCTGTCCGAAGATGTTCTTGACGCCGTTTGCCGACATTTTGTCGACTTCGTCGGCCATCGGGGAGGACGGTGTGATCGGGTAGATCGTCGCGACTTCGGTGAATGCATAGGATACATACGCCGCTGCGGTGTTGCCGTCCATGGTCTTGAGTTTTCTTGCCATTTATTGAACCTCCTTGAAAATTGGGATGACAATGATAAATTGACGATAAAAAATCGTTAAAGCGGTATCACTGGGACACCACCCTTTATGATACCACTTTTTTGCGTTTCTGTAAATATTGTTTGCCGAATAAAATCATTTACAACGCATAAAGAATAAATTTTATAGAAAAAAGCCCCCTGCCTTTATAAAAACCGGGTTTCAAGCCATAGGGATCTTCTCGCGCAGTTATTTTTTCTTTGAAGCGGGTGCATTCTTTGTCAGGGTCTGCGAAAGACCGCCCGCAAATTTCAACAGGGTGTCGGCGATGACTTTTTCCGCCGAAACACCGACATTGTCCCCGATCTTTTCATAAAATTCGTATAAATAATCGTCGATTATGATTTCAACCCTTTTGATACGAGTACCTCATCCCTGTTATAAAATTCCTGATGCAAAAATGCATAACAATGCAAATTATAGCGAAATCTACCAAAAGGGATGAGGTCAACTGACCTCGACAGACCAATAAATTATGTTAAAATAGAAGTGTGTGTATGACATTGCTTAAATAAATAATTCAATTTAATGATTTAAAGAACTTTATAAAAAATTCATCATTCTTCAACTCGCCGCTAAAGTGCAGGAAGGGAGGGTATCAATGTGATTGATGCGCGTTTGATCGGAGATGTCATCCGGAAACAAAGAGAGATAAAGGGACTCACGCAGGAGGTTGTCAGCGGGCTTGCCGGTTTAGAGAGAACGCATTATGGCAAAATCGAGCGGGGTCTGCGGTGCCCGACGATTGACACGTTGTTTCGCATTGCATATGCTTTGAAAACAACCCCGCATGAACTGGTTCAAAAAATCGAAGGTGCGCAAAAATAGAGCTCATAAATCTTTTACCGTTACGGCATGTGCTTAAGGCAGGTGACGCATGACAACCTGCCGCATAAATATCATAAAGAAACAGTTATGCCGTTTTACACTTAGGTAAAACGGCATTTTTTATTTGCTCAGATCGATTGCGGATAGACGCCGAACGTTCGAAAAGCATCACAGGCGGCTTTGATTTTTGCTTTGTCGTGGGCGATGACATCCGGGGTCGAATAGGTCATGCTGACCAAACCGCCGCCGAATCTGCCGAGATGAAAAATCAGCTGCTTCACATAGTCCGTGATCTCTTCGCAAGTGCCTTTGATCATCATGTTCTGGATGTCCACGGGGCACCAAAAGGCCAGTTTACCACTCAGTTCACGGTCTAAAACCTCTAAACCCATGTTCTGCTGCTGATCCAACTGCGCCACATTCAAGCCGATTTCCGACCATCCCTTTAAAATAGGCAGGGTGTATCCGCACGAATGCATCCAGACATCCAAGCCCTTGCTGTGCGCGTGATCCCAGATTTTCTTATAACGCGGGCGGTAAAATTCGTTCCATAAGTCCATGCCCATCAGCGGGCGATCCTGAATGCCCCAGTCGTCATAGCCCATCACGCCGTCGGCACCGAGCTCGGCGCACAGATCGATTACGTTGATCGTGCGTTCGACTAGCATGTCCAACACCTGCTCAACGAATTCGGGGTTTTCGTAAAAATCGGTCAGCCAGTCGGCCAAACCGCGCAGATAATGCGCACCCTCAAACAGCGAGCCGGCACTGCCCATCACGCAGAGGATATACTTGTCGGGATTATTTCGAATTGCCGCGGTGTCGTAACTTTCCTTTGTCGGCAGCGGGGGTACCTGAAAAGTACTCCAATTTTCGATGTTTTCCAAGGGCAGTTGCACGGCTTCGCCGTTGCCGTCCGGGCCGAAACGGCGCGATTTGGTACCCCAGGCGTTGACGGTTTCCCAAACGCACAAGTTCGGATCGGCGTCTTCTTTCACCATCGTCCACGGCTGAATCGGGACGGATTTGGGCCAAAGCCACACAATGTCATCGGGTCTGCCGTCGCGCAGAAAATGCGGAACGGCATCGGGGTTTTGAAAATGAATGGCGCGTTTGACGCGTTCTTTGGATATCATGGGAGTCCTCCTGATAGTTTTGAATCGTCTTTGCGAGCGAAGCGCGGCAATCCAGACCGCTGTGACAATTAAGGCCGACGGATTATACGGACGCTTGTTTCCGGATTGCTTCGTTTTGCGCGGAGCTCTGCTCCGTGCTCTCCTCGCAAAGACGGAACCGGGCTCTGTTTATATCATCCCGCCGGATATGTCACTTTACACTTTACGTTTTAAACTTTACACTTGACTGCTCTACTGCCCATAATAAGAGTTTTTGCCATGCTTGCGATAATAATGGCGCTGGCGCAGGGTGGCGCCGAGCTGCGGGAGTTCGGGGTCGAGGCCGTCGGAGTGGTAGGCCAAGGCGGCGATTTCTTCGAGCACTTCGGCGTTAAAGACCGCTTCATGGCAGTCCTTGCCCCAGCAAAACGGGCCGTGTCCGGCGACCAGACAAGCCGGAATTTCATAAGGGGAAATCTCTTCAAAGGTCTCGGCGATCACGAGGCCGGTATTTTTTTCGTAGCCGATGGCGATTTCGTCGTCCTCGAGGTCGCGGGTACAGGGGATTTCGCCGTTAAAATAGTCGGCATGGGTCGTGCCGAGCACCGGGATGTTTAAAACGGCCTGCGCCCAAGCAGTTGCCCAATGCGAATGGGTATGCACCACGCCGCCGATGCCGGGAAAGGCCTTGTACAATTCGGCATGGGTCGGCGTGTCGGACGAGGGATTCTTATCACCCTCGATGATATTGCAGTCGAGATCGACGACGACCATATCTTTAGCGGTCAGGGCGTTATAAGAGACGCCCGACGGTTTGATGACAAACAGCTTGCTTTCTGCGTCAAAGCCGCTGGCGTTGCCGAATGTGAATTTAACGAGGCCGCTTTTAACCAGTTCCAGATTTGCAATTAAAACTTGTTCTTTCAGCTTTTCGAGCATTTTTTGATCTCCTTCAGACGCTTCATTACATCATTCCCGCCCCTGCCGAAATAGTCGTGCAGCATGCGGTATTCATAAAATAATTTATTGTATGTCCGGGCGTTTTGGGCGTTCGGGGTATAGGTCTTGCTTTCGGCAGCGCCCATTTTTGTAATCGCGGCCTCGATGGTCGGATAGGCTTTGCCCGCGACCGCGCCGAAGATGGCGCTGCCGAGCGCCGGGCCCTGACTGGCCGCCGCGACGATGACCGGGATATTTAACACATCGGCATAAATTTGCATCATCAACGGGTCTTTTTGGCTGATGCCGCCGCTGGCGTACATCACATCGACCGCGAGACCGTTTTCGCGGAAGTTCTCGACGATCATACGGGTGCCGTAGGCGGTGGCTTCGATCAAAGCGCGGTATATCTCCTCGGGTTTGGTCTGCAGCGTCAGGCCGACGATCATGCCCGTCAAATCGACATCGACCAGCACCGAGCGGTTGCCGTTCCACCAATCGAGCGCGATAAGGCCGCTCTCGCCGACGGCAAGGGCCTGCGCCTTTTCGCGTAAGTACTGATGCACGTTGCCGTGTTTTTTATACTCCTCGGGCAGGCAGTTTTGAATAAACCACGAGAAGTGGTCGCCTACGCAGCTCTGACCGGCTTCGTAGGCAAATAAACCCGGCAGTACGCCATCCTCGACGACGCCGCAGATGCCCGGCGCTTTGATGTCGCGCTCGCTCATCATGATGTGGCAGGTCGAGGTGCCCATGATGGCCAGCAGCTTGCCGACCCCATCGATGCCGACGGCGGGCAGGCAGACATGCGCGTCGACGTTGCCGACGCTGACGGGGGTACCTTTGCGCAGTCCCGTGAGCTTGGATGCGGCTTCGCTGATGCCGCCCGCGCAGGTGCCGAGCGGAGAGACCGTCGGGCAGACCTTTTCGGCGATGAAATTTTCAAGTTTGGGGTCGAGCGAGGCGTAAAATCCACGTGTGGGATATCCCGCTTTTTTATTATATAACCATTTATAACCCGCCGCGCAGGCGTTTTTGGTCTCATTTCCGGTCAGCACGCGCACAATCCAGTCGCCCGCTTCTTCAAAGCGCGCCATGGCGTCGTAAATCTCGGGGGCCTGCTGGACGAGTTCCATGACTTTCGGAACCGCCCACTCGGACGAGATCTTACCGCCGTAATTGCGCAGCCAGGCCTGATTGGAGGCCAGTTTGTTCAAGGTGTTGGCCTGCGGCTGAGCGGCGTGGTGCTTCCAGAGCTTGACGTAAGCGTGTGGGTTTTCTTCAAATTCGGGGTAAAAACACAGCGGAACGCCGTCAGCATCGACCGGCAGCACGGTGCAGGCGGTAAAGTCGGTGCCGACCCCGACGATGCTCTTGGGGTCAATATCTTTCATGATCTCGGGAATCGTGTGGGTGAGTACATCGATATAATCGCGGGGGTGCTGGAGCGCGTAATCGGGCGGGAGCGGCGCACCGCAGGGGAGTTTTTCGTCCATGACCCCGTGCGGGTAGTCATAGACCGCCGAAGCGACCTCGCTTCCGTCGGCGATGTCGACCAAAACCGCCCTTCCCGAGAGCGTCCCGTAATCGATTCCGATTGCGTATTTTTTCATTGTGCAGACCACCCTTTCGCGTCCCTTGTTGTTTTTATGATTTTAACATATTGACTTTGTTTTGGCAATCGAAATTCACCGTTGATATCGATTTAAAGTCTGTGAAAAGGCGTATTCACTGCCGAAAAACAGGATTCGGTCGATTAGTTCCAAAGAACGGGTACGCACTTTTTCGAGCATGAGATATCCTGTGTATATGCCGATATCGGAACCGCTTCCGTTGATAGATAAATAGGACTCGGTAAAAAAGGATAAATCTTTATCAAGATCGTTTTCCCACGTGGTTTGAGCTTCCTCAAACGCTGCTATGCCTTCTGTATTTAAAATAGATTTTAAAGTTGCCTCTGCCGAATTTAATTCTGCGCTCCAGTGGTCGATGTACTCTTGCAACACTTCTCGTTCTTCGGAACTGTTTGATGCCATTGAAAGATCAATCATAAACTGTTCATCAAGCGAGTTGCTGTTTAAAAATGCGTCGTTGTCAGGGTTCAAAACAGAATGATAGACAGAGAAAAATGTTTCGTTTTGAACGGAGGAATTTTCTTTGGTTGAGCTCTGAATGGAGGCATTCTCAGAAACCGCAATTCCGGCGGAGAGTTTTTCGGAGGCAACATCTTGACCGCCGCAAGCGGAAGATAAAAGAAGAACGGGAATTATCAGCAGAGTGAGAGCCCTTTTCATGTTTTACCCCTCCTGAAATTTGCGATTTAACTTTTATGATTTTAACATATTGACTTAAAATTGGCAACAGGTATAATGGTACCAACACCGAAAGGAGCGCATTTTCTATGAAAATGACCATCGACTGCACCAACCGCAAAAGTGTGATCGCGCCTGAAATTTACGGCAGCTTTGCCGAGCATCTTGGCAGATGCATCTACGAGGGGCTTTATGTCGGCGAAGATTCGAATATTCCCAACAAAAACGGCATGCGCACCGATGTGGTCGAGGCGCTCAAGGAATTAAAACTGCCGGTGCTGCGCTGGCCGGGCGGCTGCTTTGCCGACGAATACCACTGGCGTGACGGCGTCGGGCCGAGAGAAAAACGCCCGCCGATGATCAACACCCACTGGGGCGGCGTCAGCGACGACAACAGTTTCGGCACGCACGAATTTTTGGAGCTCTGTGAACAGCTGGGCTGTGAACCGTATATCACCGGCAACCTCGGCAGCGGCACAGTCGAGGAGATGTCGAAGTGGATTGAATATATGACCGCCGAGGGTGACTCCGAGATGACCCGGCTGCGCAAGCAAAACGGACGCGAAGCCCCTTGGAAGATCAAGTATTTCGGCGTGGGCAACGAAAACTGGGGCTGCGGCGGCAACATGACCGCGGAGTTTTATGCGCACCAATACCGCCGGTATGCGACCTACTGCCGCAATTATCCGGGCAACAAACTCTATAAAGTGGCCTGCGGGCCTTATGACGATCTGTATGAATGGACCGAAGCGCTGATGCCACTGGTAAAAGACCGCTGCGATGCGATTTCGCTGCACTGCTATACCTGGTGCAAATCCAGAGCCCGTGAGGTCTCGGCGGAGCAATACGAAGAACTGATGAAACGCGCGCGCATCATCGGCAAATTCATCGACGGGCACCTGGGCATTATGGATCGGTACGACCCCGAACACAAGGTCAAGCTGATTGTGGACGAATGGGGCACTTGGTATCACAAGGAACTCGGCAGCGTCGACGGATTTTTATATCAGCAGAGCACAATGTCCGACGCGCTGGTCGCGGCGATCTCTTTTGATATCTTCAACGCGCGCTGCGACCGTATCAGCATGACCAACATCGCCCAGACGGCAAACGTGCTGCAATCGGTGGTGCTGACCGAGGGCGAGCGGATGGTCAAGACGCCGACGT
>CAZTDA010000016.1:0-13769 GCA_964612155.1 uncultured Eubacteriales bacterium
CGTTGGTATGCACAATCTGTATCAATTGAAGAATCCGGAGATTGACCGAAAAATTGATGAGATTATCGACTATATTTCCAATGATGAATTCAACAGCAAAATTGAAAACGGGTACGGAATTCTGATTTTCGGCGATAAAAAATATTACAGCATGGGGTGGGATCCGAAATATCCGGGCTGGTTCGATGTTCGGACATATATGGAAAACGAAAATGCCCCGAAACTCTTGTTCTTTGCCGAATACATTTCGAACTATCCGATTGCGGTAAAGACAAAGTGGTTTCATAAGCTGCTCGATTATTTGGAAGAATTCAAGACAGAGAGCGGAACTTATATATTCCCGGTGAAATGGCTGAAAGAGCAAACGGGATATGCCGTACAGGGGAGTCACGTTTCATTCGGCGAAAACAGAAGGAAAAAGAATTGGGCCGAATCGAATCAACGCTTTACATGCAATTATTACAAAAAAATATATCATGAACGGAGAGAAAGGCAATGAAAATTTTAAAAGATGTACCGGCGTACAAGTACAAGGAACCGTTGTTTGAATGCGTTAGGGTGACGATGAATGCCCTCGGGGAGACGTATTCGCCGGAGTACATTCAGGGGATTGCGGGGGCTGCGTTCCGGTTTGGCACCGGCTGCCCGAGCAGGCCGACTTGCTGCATGCTGATGTGGACACCCGAGTTGGTCAAGTTGCTCGGGTATGAGGTCAAAGAAATTCCCTGTTTCGGGCCGAACGGTGAAAAGAAGACCGAACAGATGATTGCGGCGGTCAAAGAGCAGATCGACGCAGGCAGGCCGGTGCCGGTGTGGCACGCAATGACCAGCGCCGAGTGGGATGTGGTCTGCGGCTATGACGAGGAGAACAAGCTCTTTTTCGGCAGGGGGTCGTATTGGCTCGGGGTGAATGAATATCACGCCGAGGCGTGGGACAGAGCCGAAAAAGCGGTGGACATTTGCCCGGCGTTCGGCGCGGTTGTGATCGGCGAAAAAGTGCGGGAATTCAATGCCAGAGCCGCCGAGATCAACGCGCTCAACGACGCCGTCGCACACGCTAAAACCGTCAAAGACAAGCCCGAAGAGGGCGGGTGGTATTCCTACGAGGGCATTCAGGCGTTTCAAAAGTGGGCGGAGGTCTACGGCAAACCCGGGAAAGACCGGGACCTTGCCGATGCTTACTGTTATGACATCTACCACTCGACCCATGCCGCCGCGCCCGGATTTTTGCGGGAGATTGCGGTGCATTTCGGCGCAAAGACGAAACAACAGCTTGAAAAAGCCGCCGCGTATATGGAGCGGGAAGCCAAGGCGTTCGCTGCCTGCGAGCCGTATTTGGGGTGGAGGTCGCCGTGGGGCGTTGATGAAAACCGCAGCAAGGCGGTCGCGTCGCTCATTGCCGAGGTCGCCGGATATTATGAAAAAGCCATCGCGTGCATTGAAAAAGGGCTTGCGGAGATGGGTGAATAGAGCAATTATCTATCCACCATTTGACAACGGGGATTGGCTTTGATATAATTGCGCCATCCTCATTTTAAGAGAGGTTTCACATGATTAGAATGTTTCACACGGCATATACAAATTCGTCTGTTTCCTATTATTACGGAAACGGACTTGGGTTGTTGCCGATTTGACATTCATTTGATCAAAAGCAGCGGCTCAAGGGTTAACCTTTGAGCCGTTTTTTATTTTAGAAAGGAATGAGTTAGATGGAAAACGAAACAATTTTCGAGGGCATCAGGCAGCGGGCGGTGGACATTTTCTCACAAGAGGGGTTGAAAAAACGCCTTGAAAGCGGAAAGCCGTTGAAAATCAAGTTCGGCGCGGACCCGTCGCGCCCCGATCTGCATTTGGGGCACACGGTGCCGCTGCGGATGTTAAAACGGCTTCAGGACGCGGGGCACGAGATCATTTTTGTGATCGGCGATTTTACGGGCATGATCGGCGACCCGTCGGGGAAAAGCAAGACGCGGGTGCCGCTCTCGTTTGAACAGACCCGGCAAAACGGACAGAGCTATTTTGAACAGGTGGCGAAAATTCTCGACCCGCAAAAGGCGCGGATTGCCTACAATTCCGAATGGCTCGGTAAAATGAGCTTTGAGGAGGTCTTGAAGCTCACGGGGAAATACACGCTCGCCCGCATTATGGAGCGCGACGATTTTGCCAAACGGTATAAAGACAATCAGCCCATCGGCATTCATGAGCTGTTATACCCGCTGATGCAGGGGTATGATTCGGTCGCGCTGAACGCCGACATCGAAGTAGGTGGCACCGATCAGACCTTTAATTTGCTCGTGGGGCGCGAGCTGCAAAGGGACTACGGGCAGGAACCGCAGGAGGTCATCACGTTTCCGCTGCTGCCCGGGCTTGACGGCGTCGAGAAAATGAGCAAGTCGTTAGACAACTACATCGGCATCGACGAACCGGCGGAGATTATGTTTGAAAAATGCATGAAGGTGCCGGACACGATTTTAGCGGACTATTTCAAGTTGACGACCGATATTATTGAGAGCGTTTTTTCTCCGCTAATCGAACGGGATATCCGGCAGGCGCATTTTGAATATGCGCGGGAGATTGTGCGGTTATACCACGGGGAGACGGCGGTCGAGGCCGCTGAACAACGGTATTTATCGGTCGCGTCAGGCCAAAATCCGGAGCAGATGCAGACGCTGGTGATCACAGAGCACGATGTCTCGGTGGTCTCGTTGTTGCGGTTGGCAGGGTTCGCCGCTTCCAACGCGGATGCCAAGCGGCTGATCGAGGGCAGGGGCATCAAGCTGGACGGCGTTGTCGTGGAGGACATCGACCGCCGGGTGAGTTGTGATGCTGTTTTGAGCCGGGGGAAGAATCGATTTGTGAGGGTTCGGTTTGGGAAGGTAGATTGATAGGGTTTTCAAATATTAAGCGCGCCGGTGAAAACCGGCGCGCTTAATGATTCAAGAACGCAAAGAAGGAGATTCACTTGAAATAGTAGTACAAATTTCCATCATAATGGTTATCGACATTTTCTTTGCTATCGAATTCTAATAAAAATGAATCATATTCAAACAAATTGAACTCGTCTATTTGATGAAGCACTTCATAATATTCGTCTTTGATCTTTTTGCTTATTCCGCTTTCACGGTTTAATTTTATGTCAGTGTCACGATAATAAAAAACGACAGTCGAATAAAACGCGGGTGAAATCTCCCAAACAGAATGGTCAGCGTATCTTTTCATTAAAACTTTCCTGATTATATTAGAAGCTCTGGAGTTAAAATCAGTTTGCATCTCAACTGAGAAATTGTTATAGCAAACATGGACATCTTTATATATAGACAAGGGACTTTGTTTATATTTCTGCGCTAACTCGTATAGCTTATCTGCAATAATATCTTGTTTCTGTGGGTCGTATCTATAACCAACTTGCATGGAATTATAATCGTTTTCTGAAGAAAGTAAGATGTAAAGTTCATATTGATGATTGGGATTGTTATGTTCAATTTTTTTAAACTCGAAATTATATGCTGTTATTCCAAACTCTGATTTAAGCCAATCCTTTAATTCGGTGTAAAGAGGGGACAGTTGTTTTTTGCCTCTCAGAATATCCAGCGTTTCATGATATTTCTTGTCTTCCACTAATACCATCACATTTACCTCCCAAAATTCGGTTCATGTCTTTCGGAAAAATCACAATCAGCGTTCCTTCACGGACGGAGATTTCAGATGGGACGCCGGTGAATTCGTTGCTGACGCCTAAGGGGTAGGTGTTTTTCAACGTCGCGTCAGTGAGCGGGTATTTGAGGCCGCGCTCATAAACACCGGTGCAGATTTCCGTATGCGCAAACACAGAGACCGTCCCGTGCGCAGAGGCCGGGAAGGTAATTTTGTCGTTGTCATTATGGATAGCCGTGTCGCTGTTGTGAATGGCGGTGATCACCGTGTCGCGGTCGAACAGATAGCCCTTAAAACCCTTTTGCGCCAGATCGGCGATGCATTGAATATTAGCGAGGGTATGGTCGAGGCGACCTCCGGTGCCGCCGTAGATATGAAATACGCGAAAACCGCGATTTTGACCCTCGCGCAGGGCGGCAACCATGTCGGTATCGTCTTTTTCCTTGGGCAAAACAATGGTCTTGACGCCGGATTGCGGGATTTTTTTCAGCGAGTCGAAATCACCGACGACCAGATCAGGGGCGAGACCGTGCTGTTCGAGATAGGTTAAGCCGCCGTCGGCGGCGATCACGAGATCACCGGAAGCGGGAACGGGCGGCGGATCGTAGTGTTCGCCCGCACCGAAGATGTAGCAAACCGGCAGATTTGACATGGGTTCGCCTCCTTTCGTGGATATGTGCTTATTATAACGTAAAAACGGAGAAATCGGAATAGAGCGTTAACGAGAGAAAAAACCACCCCGTCATGAACATCCGTATCGTTCATGCCACCCCTCCCCAGAAGGGAATTATGATAAATCCAAAGTCAAGCCGACGGGGCAATGGTCGCTTCCGATGACTTCGGCATAAATCATACTGTCTTTGATGAAGGATGATAAGCGTTCGGAAATCAAAAAATAGTCGATGCGCCAGCCGGCGTTGTGTTCCCGTGCTTTAAACAGATACGACCACCAGGTGTATGCGCCGATCTTGTCCGGGTAGAGTTTACGGAACGTATCGACAAATCCGGATTGCAAGAGCAAAGAGAATTTTTCGCGTTCCTCGTTGGTGAAACCCGCGCTGCCCATATTCGGCTTGGGGTTTTTAAGGTCAATTTCTTTGTGAGCGACATTTAAATCGCCGCAGACAATCACGGGTTTCTGTTTGTCAAGCGCAATCAGATAGTCACGGAATGCATCTTCCCAGAGCATCCGATAGGGCAGACGCGCCAACTCGTTTTGGGAGTTAGGTGCATACACGGTGACGAAATAAAATTGTTCGAATTCCAGCGTGATCACGCGGCCCTCGTCCGAATGTTCGGGAGTACCGAAGTCATAGGTGACCGAAAGCGGTTCGAGACGTGTGAACACCGCCGTGCCCGAATAACCCTTTTTTTCGGCACTGTTCCAATAAGAGGTGTAGCCCGCGAATTCGATATCGGCCTGTTCGCGCTGCATCTTGGTCTCCTGCACACAGAAGATGTCGGCGTCGGCGGCGGTGAAAAACCCGGGAAAGCTCTTGTTCATCGCGGCGCGCAGGCCGTTGACATTCCATGAGATGAATTTCATTTTATCCATACATCCTTTCGCAGAACGTTATCTTGAAAGCTTTTACAGTTTGATTATACAATAAACCGAAACAACAGGCAAGGACGCATTTATATCTTCGAAACAACGGGAAGCCGTCGGCTCTGCCGAGATCCTGCGACGCGCGCGTTTCCGCGCTTGCTCAAGATGACATACTCCGCTTCTCCCAACCTCGGGTTGGAAAAAGCGGGGTTTCATCCAAAAAACGCGTCATTGTTTTCAGGCGAGATTATCATTATAATTAGGATGTGGCCACCAAAAATTGTTTGGAGGAAATACCATGTCTATTAAAATCAATGAACAAATTGCGTTTTTGCGCAAACAAAAGAATATCACGCAGGAGGAACTGGCGCAGGCGCTCGGGGTGACCAATCAATCGGTGTCAAAGTGGGAGAGCGGCGCGTGCTGCCCCGATATCGCACTGCTGCCGGACATCGCCGCCTATTTCGGTGTGTCCACCGATGCGCTGTTAGGGTATAAACCCGCCGATTCGCTCGGGGATGTATATCTGAAAATCAAGGCGCTGTTCGAAGAATCACCCGCCGAGGAGAGCTTTGCGTTGGCCTACAAGCTGGGATTTGTTTTGCACGAAGGCGCGGTCTCGAGGGGATACAAAGGCTTTGTGCCGTGGGACACAAACAGGGAGCGGGTTGCCGAAAACGGGCTCGGGCAGTGGGGTTTTTCGGCCTGCAGCGAACCCGAGGGCGTGTCGGTGATGAAGGGCAACACGATTTTGTTTGCAAACGGCAAGATTGAACGACCCGTCTCGGCTGCGGAATTGCGGGACATCCACAGCTTTTTGCAGACCTTTGAAAACAAAGATACGCTCAAAGTGTTTTTCGGGCTTTACGAGTTGACTTCGAAGGACTACGGTTTGTTTATCACGGCGAAAGCGCTTGCGGAGACCTGTAAGTTGCCCGTTGAAAGCGTACAACGCGCGCTCGGCGAACTGACGACCGAAGTCGGAACCGCGCAGGATGGGAGCGAGGGGTATCGCCTCGAGGGGCGATACATGCACATTCCCACGGTGCTGCGATTGCTGATCATGAGATAGGATACTATGTTCTATGGGGCGGATGATTTCCGCCCCATAGCATTTTCACTTCGATTTTTTATTGGGATTGTATCCGTTCATCGGTTTGTGGTCTCCCGTCTGCAACGGAGCGACGAGGGCGTCCCCGCCCCTGTTCCCACCGCGTGGATTATCGCACAGAATAACGCGCGGATTTCGCTCCCCCACTCATATCATTTGATCATGTTCTGATAGATGCGTTCAGGATGAGGGTGTTTTGTTTTCTTTCAGAGCAAAACATGGTATAATGTTTGATCGGAACATAATTTGGGTGAGGGAGATTTTATGGAGCATTACGCGCAAGATAAACCGCAGGATCATCCTCGGGAATATCCGCTGTTTTCGGCTTGCGGACTAAACTGCGGTTTGTGTCCGCGTTTTTATACCGACGGGGAATCGCGGTGTCCCGGCTGCGGGGCGAAAGGGTTTTCGCAAAAACACCCTTCTTGCGGTGTGCTGTCGTGCAGTCGGCGGCATGAGATTGAGTATTGCGGGTTATGCGGGGAATTTCCCTGCAAAAAATACGAGGGTGCGGATTTATATGATTCGTTTATCACCCATCAAAACCAGTTTTGGAATTTCATAAAAATCAAAGAGGACGGTTATAAAGTTTATCAAGTAGAACTGGAACGCAAAGTCGGCTTTTTGAATGAGTTATTAAACCATTTTGACGACGGGAAAAGGAAAAGCTATTTTTGTCTGGCGGTCAACTTATTGCCGGCTGAAGATGTCGAGTTCATCATGTCGCAGCTTACGGCTGACGGTCAAACGGGTGCACTCAAAGAAAGAGCCGCTGCTGCGGTCGGACTGTTTGAAGCGGCTGCACAAAAACGCGGAGTGACTTTAAAACTACGCAGACCCGAATCGAAATTTAGAAAAGAAGCGGAGAAAACGTTATGAGATATGCAATATTAGTTCATCCCGGGCACAACCGGGTTTATTTTGAGACGGCTTTGAAGCTGTCGCTGTCGGAATTCGACATTGCGGCAAAAAAGTTCGGAGTTCCATGCGAATCGCCGCAGAATCAAAGCATCGGAGGGGTCGAATATCTGGTGTTTGAGACGGCGGGGGAGTTATCGGAAGCCGATATTAAGATTGTCTCAGAGCTGTCGTTTGTCTATGCGGTGTTTGCATTGGAGGGCGAAGACGTCGAACTGCGGTTAAGACCGATCATGCGCACCGACGAACGCTTTGTAGATGAAAGCATCGGCAGAATGTTGAAATACACCGGAAAAACCAATGAAATTTTCACGCGCATGCTGATCAACATTGCGCGGTATTCTCAGCCATGCGACGAGCCGCTGAAGTTGCTGGACCCGCTGGCGGGGAAAGGTACGACGCTGTTCGAGGGCTTAATCAAGGGTTATGATGTGTACGGCATTGAAATCGGCGATAAGGTCACAATGGAAGCCGTTCGGTTTTTGCAAAAATTCTTAGAGTCCGCAAAGTATAAGTTTGACTATAAATCTTTGCACATCTCGGGCGCGAACAAGTCGTTTTCCGCACAGAGAAACACTTTTGAGATTGCGCGGAACCGGCAGGAGCAAAAGGACGGCAAGAGCAAAACGGCGGAACTGATTGCGGGGAACGCGCAGTTTGCGGCGCAATACTACAAAAAGAACTTTTTTCATATGATCGTCGGCGATCTGCCTTATGGGGTGCAGCATGCCAATGTCACTGACGAAAAGCAGTCGGCAATCACCCGCAGCCCCGCCGAGTTGTTAAAGGTCTGTCTGACGGGATGGGTTGAAGTGCTTCGACCGGGCGGCTGCATGGTGTTTTCTTGGAACAGCAACGTGCTCGCGCGGGACAAGATGGCGGAGCTTTTTGAAAAGAAAGGGCTGACCGTTTTAAACGAAGGCCCCTATGCGCAGTTCGAGCACCGGGTCGATCAGGCGATTTTAAGGGATATCATTGTGGCAAAAAAATCGTAATCTTGCTTTGACAACCGCAGGTTGCTTTTTTTGAACGCGGCAGATGGTGGATTGAAAATAAAAAGCGGATATAATGAGAGCATCAAGAAATCCGACCGGGAGGTAACAGATATGACCATCGGAAGCAAAATCGCAGCGCTGCGCGCCAAAGCGGGCCTGACGCAGGAGGAACTGGCGGAAATCCTGCATGTCTCGCGGCAGGCGGTGCAGAAATGGGAATCGGACACGACAAGGCCTGAACTGGACAAGCTCGTGGCGATCGCCGACTATTTTAACATCACGCTCGACGGGTTAGTGTGTGCCAAGACCGCCGCCAACAACGATGAAGAACTGCGTTTTAACCGTGAATTTGTGCCGAGTTATGCCGACATGCACCACTGGGAGGTCTATTCGGCCAACCTTCATATCGAATGCATGCAGATGCACGACGAGGGCTATGACATTGAGGCCTACCGGAAACTGGCCAACGAGATCGGTCTGCTGCCCCCCGGAAAAGCCCGTGAGGAGATGGCTGAGATCTTATACGGTCTTTTGAAAAGCTGCAAAAAGCGAGCGGACTTTGCGTTTGACGAACCGTCCGATTTGGAGGGGATCAAAGCGCTCTGTGAGGGCAGTTCGGACAAGGCCGACGCAGTGGATACAAAGACATTAAAAGAAAAAATAAAAGGCGCGTGGCTGGGGCGGATTGCGGGTTGTTTGCTCGGGAAACCGATAGAAGGCATTCGAACAAAAGAACTGATTCCGCTGCTCAAAGAGACCGGTAATTATCCGATGCATCGGTATATAACGGCAGAGGAGATCACTGATGAGATCGCCGCGAAATATGTTTTCCCGATCAAAAAGCGCTGCTATGCAAAGACCATTGCGAACGCGCCGTCCGATGACGACACCAACTACACAGTGATGGCGGCAACCAAACTGATCGAAAAATACGGACGGGATTTTCAGCCGATGGATGTGGCGAAGTGCTGGCTTGCGAATCAGCCCAAAGATGCCTACTGCACCGCAGAGCGGGTGGCGTTTGTCAATTTTGTAAACGGTTTTTATCCGCCCGCGTCGGCGATCATTAAAAATCCGTTCCGCGAATACATCGGCGCGCAGATTCGGGCTGACTATTTCGGATATATCTGCCCCGGCAATCCGGTCGAGGCCGCCGATATGGCGTGGCGCGACGCTTCGATTTCGCATGTGAAAAACGGCATCTACGGCGAGATGTTTGTCGCCGCATTGATTGCGCAGGCGGCCGTGACAAGCGACGTCAGAGCCATTATCGACGCGGGGCTGCGGCAGATTCCGACGACTTCGCGGCTTTACGATGAGATCAAAAAACTGCTTGCGATGATCAATGACGGAGAGAGCGACGAGGCCTGCTTTGCATGGATTCATAAAAATTATGATGAGGTGATGGCTTACCACTGGTGTCATACGATTTCGAATGCGTTGATTGTGGTCGCCGCCTTGGTTTTCGGAAAACTTGATTTTGGGAAATCGATCTGCCTTGCGGTGCAGACGGGCTTTGACACCGATTGCAACGGCGCGACCGTCGGCTCGATTGTCGGGATGGCGATCGGAGCGGCGGGCATTCCAAAGCACTGGACATCGGTCTTTAACGAGAAAGTGGACACTACGATTTTCGGTGTCGGAACGGTCTCGGTGGATGAGATGGTCGAATTGACGCTGAAACATATATCGTAAGACCATTTAAAATCAATTTAAGAATTAACGGCAAGTGGTTTTACTATAGCAAAACACCGATGAAAATTTAATCCATAAACGACTGAGGCCATGCGGTTTATGCATGGCCTTTTCGGGGTACATCGGGGATGTTGAAATATAGGGAAAAATGTGGTATGATTGGCAGTGACAGGATATTACCGGAAAATGGGGTTGAATCATGCTGGCACTATTGACTCAGGGCATCAACAATCACGAGGATAAGTTGTTTTTTTCGCAACTATACCGAAAATATGAAAAAATAATGTTTGCCATCGCCAAAGGTATCTTGCGCTCCCAAGAAAAAGCCGAAGAAGCGGTTCACGACACATTTGTCAAAGCCCTCGAGCACCTTGAAACACTAAAAGGAAAAAAAGAGGATGAAATCAAGGCCTGGCTTATCGTTGTCGTCAAGCATGTTTCAATTAATACTGCCAAGAGAGAATGCCAAGTAGAGTATCTTGATATGCAGGAAAATCCGCAAGAACCTGTACAAAGTTATACCGTTGATATCGCGGATGAGATCAATTACAACCGGTTAAAAGAATTGATCCGTCAACTGCCCGAGACTTATCGCACGATCCTCCATTTGCGGTTTGTCTGCGAGTGGAGTTATGCCGAGATCGCAAAAGAACTCGGAATCAGCGTTAATTTGGTCGGAACACGGCTGTTGCGGGGCAGAGAGATTTTGATTGAAAAGCTGACCGAGGATAATGCGGTTTTTAGTGAAAAGTGAGAAAAATAAGTTGAAATTATTTACATAATGTGTAATAAACTGACGCCGTTGTTTGTTTTACCAACAGAGGAGTGAACACACGATCCTTAAAATACAGAATAGAAAAAGAAGACAGAAAATGAGGAAAAACGGAAGGAAGCATGAGGAAAAATGAATCCTATTCATTTTGATGCCGTGCTTAAAAACGCACTGGCTGAAGCGTTGCTTGACGAGTATGCCGATGTGATCTCAAACGCAGAGAAGCAAAATTTCTCGTTCAGCGAAAAGTATCTCAAACAAAAACAGCGGTTGCTTCAAAATCTGGGGTATTTACATCAAAAACAGAACAGGTATGCAAAAGTGATCAACATCGTAGCGTTTGCTTCACTGATTTTATTAATGGCAATGGCAGGCGGAGCGGCACTGCTGCCATAAAAAGCGACTGATTTCGACACTTTTAATCATTTTTCGTAATAAAACAGCTCACCTGTTTGTTTATTAACAGTGGGCTTGTTAACTTTTTTCTTTTTGGGAGGTTCGTGAGATGAACATACAATTTGATACACTATTGAAAAATGCGCTGGTTGAAACAGTGCTTGATGAATATGAGGATGCGATCGGCGGGAAAATCGGTGTGATCGGCAGGAGCGATGTAGGAGCGCATGCGCATAACGATAACGAGCATATGGAAGGCCTGACAGGGAATACCGCTGAAGAAACCGTTTTTGAGGATTTTGCCGAGTTACTGCGCGCGAAACGAGATACGGCTTCAAATTTCTTCAAACAAGGCAGCGAGGAGGATTTGTCGACTGACGAGGGCAAATTATGAAGATTGCCGTTTGTGATGATGAAAAAAATCAATTAAACGAAACGGTAACCTTGTGTGAACAGACACTGGGTGAATTGAAAATTACTGTACCGGTATCAATTTATCCCTTCCGCACCGGTGAAATGCTGATCGAAGCGCTTAAAACAGATAAACTTACGGAATTTGATATTATCATCATGGATATTGAATTGGGGCAAGACCGGCTCAAAGGTATTGAGGCAACCGGAGTTTTACGCGAAATGGGTGTCGCTGCCCCTGTAATTATCACCACCTCCTATGACGCTTATTTAAGACAGGGATACGGACTCGGTATCATGAGATATCTGAGTAAACCGGTCACGCGGGAAGAGTTGGGTGAGGCCCTGGCTGCATGCATTAAATTGATTAACACCTGTGATGCCAAAGAGATTTTATTAAAAACCGGGGCAGAGAGTGTGGTGGTGCGGTACAAAGATATTTTGTATTTTGAGTGTTTCAGTCACACCGTGATCGCCCATACCAAAGATAAAAAAACGTACTCGGTGAATAAAACCATCGGCTTTTTAGAAGAGGATGCGCCAAAACAATGCTTTATTAAGGTTAATAAAGGCATTATCGTGAACATGGACGGCGTCACCTGTATCAAAGGGAATGACTTGATCATGGAAGACGGCAAGATTTTACCCGTTGCTCAACGACGGCGTGGTCAATGTATGGAATTATTAAGAAAATACATAAAGGAGCATATGTGAAGTAATATGGAAACGGCTATTCGAGTGTTTTTAAGTCTGTTTGTTGCCATTATGGAAGTACTGCTGATATACTATTTTACCGACACATTTTTTGAAAGGCGTTTAAAGAGGGCCTGTATTTTTATCGGTGCCGCTGTTTCCATCTTCTTGTTTCTTGCGGATCATTATTTCGATAATATGTGGATTATTGTCGGGGGGTTTCTTGCCGCAATTTTAATAATTGTTTTTTCGTCTTACGGAGGATTTAAAGAGTTTTTGCCAAAATTGTTGATATCGGTCTTTATCTATTGGACGTTTGATTTGGGTGAGACCATACCGGCCATGTTATGCATCTTGATTTTCGGACAATCAAATTATATCGATGCAATACAAAACAACTTGGCGTTTTATGATTTGGCTTATGTCTTCGGCGTTGTGTTTTCATTTATATTAACCTATTTAATAAAAAGGGCCTCTAAAAAACGCATTGTGACATTCAAACTTAAATACAAACTGCTGTTATTGATCTGTCCGACAATCAGCTTTACGGTTTATTTTTATTGGTGTAATCTGATTTATTACGGCATCATGAACGATTATGTTTTTACATTGGGACTTGCGGCTTCGTTGTTTATGGTGAACTTGATCAACATCAAATTGTTGAATTGGATCAGCGAAGATGCCGAAGAGAATGCCAAAATTTTATCGGTTCAGGAGTACTTGAAAAACGAGAGAAAACACCTTGCAAAATTAGATGAACGCGACAACGAAATTCGCAGAATGAGCCATGACCTGCGCCACCACATACGGTCGTTAACCGCGTTAATATCGTCCGGGAATGATCAAGAAGCGGTGAATTATATGAAGCAACTGACCGACAGTGTCACTGTTAAAACCGGAATCACCGATACCGGCAACAGCTTGATTGACTCTGTGGTCGAAGAATATCGCACAAAAGCCGAAAGCAAGGGGATTAAAATTGATTTAAAGATCAATATCCTCGAACAATTGCCGCTTGATGAAATCGGCATTGTGATCATATTGGGCAACGCACTTGAAAACGCAATTGAGTACTGCATATTAGAGAAGATGTATTTTGTGGATGTTTTAATGCGCAGCAATGATAAGTTTTTAATGATAGAGGTCAGCAACCCGATCAAACAACACATCGATAAAACCGGTATATTAAAATCCGGCAAGCCGGACTCGTCGGTGCACGGAATCGGGATTCAAAGCATGCGGGAAACGGTGAGAGCCATGAACGGTGACCTTGTCATCGAGTGTGATCATGACAAATTCGTTCTCACCGCAATGCTCCCGTTGGCTTATAAATCTCAGGAAGCAACAAAGTAATAATCGTTTGCGCACGTTTTTATATCGTTCGGGAAATAAAGGTTGAAACCATGCTTTTTTCATTTTATGATCAAGGCATATGTTTTCCGTACAGGAAAAATACGGGAACGACAGAAACCCAATATTAAAAAATCGGCATAAGAAAGCGGAAAATTATTACAATGGATAAAAGGTCGAATTATGTCGAATAAAAAATATGTAAGCGATGCGAGAAAAATGCCGTTT
>CAZTDA010000017.1:0-13224 GCA_964612155.1 uncultured Eubacteriales bacterium
ATATGCAGGGAAAACCGAATCAGAATTCGGAGATTATATGTCCCATTGGCCTTATTTTAGAGTTGACCCGTCTTGGTGGCAGTTAATTTATGAAAAAAAGTCTTATGATGCCTTTGTTATATGGGATTATGACGATGGTACTTTATCAAACGGAAAAGTCAAAATTGATTTTAGTAAATTTGATTTCGAAAATTTCGATTTTGAAAACCACAGCATTATCATATCTTTCGGGCGAAAAATCAGTAAAATAACCGTCTATGCAGAAAATGCTGCAGCAAGCGTTGCAGCGGAAAAAGGGATATCGGGATATGAGAAGTACGAAGGTTTGAAATATGCACATATTGAATATGATATGAGTGATTATGATATCAACGCTGCCTATATATATTCCACGGAAAAATTACCGTTGATTAACCGATGGAATTCGGATGATGATTTTATCTCCTTTAATGACCCGACATATACGAGCGGTGAAAAGCGAACGGGAACAACTTATGTGGATTGATATCAAAGTTTTTAATATTTAAATTCGGAGGATAAAAACCATGCTTATCAAACTTCTCACCACCTTCGGCAGCCTCGTGACCATCGGCTTCGGTATCTGGCATTTCACGGTGCCGTCTGCGTTCAAGTGGTATAGCTATATTATCCCGTCGGCTACCGAACTGGTGCTTGCCGTACGCGCCGTCAATTTGTTGTTTTCGTTGTGTCTCGTCTTGTTCGGCGTTGCAAATCTGATTTTTCTTTATGCATTGCCCAACCAACAGGCGCTTGCCGTGATGCTCGCGCTCACCTGCATCCTCTGGGGTGCGCGGCTTGTCACTCAGCTGGTCGAGCCGCAGGGATCGGTGAATCCCTTGATGCAATACGGGATGTTAGCCGCTTTTATCGTGGTATTTTTATGTTTTGCCGCTTCTTTTGCTCTGACGATTTTAAAAAGATAAATCTGTTTTGTCCTCAATTAAATGCCCCATCCCGGCGGTGAAGCCCATTGTCAAAAAGATTTATATCCCTGCCGTCATTTTGCTTTCATGGTGATTATATCCGCTGGCCATCAGATGCTGTATGTTAAAAAGATAATTTTTATAAGCATGACGCTTTTTAAAATAATCACTCTCCACGGCATCCAAATCCGCATAAACGGAAACCATCCCTTGATCATCATACAGCATGATCTGCTCTCCCGCATATTCGTTAAAAATTTTACCGTTCCTGACTTGTTTTCCTTTTTCTAATTTCGCAACTTCATTGCCGAAACGGTCCAGAAAGACCCCTTTCTCCTGCTCATAGAACTCGGAATAGCCATCACCGTTGATATCCAAAGGGGTCAGCTTCCACCCGGGAACAGGCAGTTTTATATCTGCAGGTTTGCCCGTAAACGCATCAAAATAATAAACAATCGGTTCCGGTTGTTCTCTTTTGGTCTCTCCGAAATAATCGATATTTTTAATCGCCATCGCGATTTTAGTATAGTTTCCTTTATCGCCGAAAGTGGCAAGCCAACCGTCGTGCATGTGTCCTTCGTCGATCGCCGACCATGCAATATCCCCGTTTTGTTTGAATGTCACCACTCTCGGCGCTCCGCCGCCTTCTCTGCAGGTGTACAAGTATAATTCATTATGATCAAAATCCAGAAACGGAATAATCACATCGGAATGGCCGTCATAGCTTTTATCAAAGCACAGGAGCTCTTCACCGGTTTCGATGCTGATCATCCTTTCACCCCATAGGATTTCATCAATACCATCATTGTTAAAATCCAGAACGGGTGTTATGTGACTGGCTTTCGGCCCTCTCACATCTTTGGGTATTTTGATATCCCATTTTTTCACCATTCCGCTGCCCCAGCCTTGCAAAAACATATCCCCGTATGTTCCCTGCGAAGTGACCAGAACCGGTTCGCCGTGGGAATATCCCGCCAACAGATAAAAGCGATAACTTAAAGATAACCTGTCATCAAATGTGTTTTGCGGCCAATCCCATCTGCCGATGCATTCCCCTGTGTTGGGGTCAAGAGCTTCCAGCTTTCGATAAACAAAGGAAAACGGCCTGTCCGGATTGATATTGTTCAGGTAATAAATTTCATCAATGCCGTCATTGTCGAGATCAAATGTGATCAAAGGGCAAAACCAAACTCCGGGAATAACGCCCCCGCCCAAATCCTTAGTCCATAAGCGAGTGCCGCTCTTATCAAATACGGTGATTTTTAATGTATCGCTGGGATGATGATAATACTCTTCCCCCGGATCCACATTTTCGCTTGCACTGTAAAGGAACAAAAGCCCCTCTTCATCCCGTCCCAACTTCACCGGAACGGATCTGATATATTTCGTGGGAATGCCTAAATTGAGCTCTTTCACCTTTTGAATATTCATAACCGTTTCCTCCAAATACTTAATTACTATATTTGCTATAAGCGACAATTCGCCTCATCATCCCGTCTTATTATAATCCGCTTTATGTCAATGTCAAATCTGTTCAAACAAGCAATGCCGTTATTTGCCCAACTGTATTAAAATCGTTTCTTGCTTCAATTTATAATCCACCCTCATTCGGGAAAACTGTCATCGAGGTGATTTCATGTCGCATTCCAACCATTTAATCCACGAAACAAGCCCCTATTTGCTCGAACACGCCCATAACCCTGTGAACTGGTATCCTTGGGGCGAAGAGGCGTTTGCCAAGGCCAAAGTCGAGGACAAGCCGATCTTCTTGTCCGTCGGTTATTCGGCGTGTCACTGGTGCCATGTGATGGCGCACGAGAGCTTTGAAGACGAGACTGTGGCTGAATATCTGAACAATTCCTTTGTCAGCGTCAAGGTTGACCGCGAGGAGCGGCCCGATGTCGACGGGGTCTATATGCGCGCCTGTCAAGCGATGACCGGCAGCGGCGGCTGGCCGATGAGCGTCTTTTTAAGCACCGATAAACTCCCGTTTTTCGCCGGAACTTATTTCCCCAAGGACTCCTTTATCCAGATTCTCGAAGCCATCTCAAAGGCCTGGAAACATGACCTCGAATCCCTATTGGAAAACGGGCAGCAGCTCGCCAAAGCGGTCGATCAAAAAACCGCGAATCGTGCGGTAAAATCCGAGACGCTGATTGAAAAAGCGCTGACCGAATATGAAAACAGCTTTGATACGGCATACGGCGGATTCGGCAGAGCGCCTAAATTCCCCACACCGCATAACTTATTTTTTTGCTCTCTACCGCGCCGCAGATGGCCGAAAAGACCCTCGATTCGATGTTTCGGGGCGGTATGTTCGACCACATCGGCGGCGGATTTTCGCGCTATTCCACCGACCGCCGCTGGCTGATCCCGCATTTCGAAAAGATGCTTTACGACAACGCCCTGCTTGCGATGGCCTATCTCACGGGCTACGAAATGACCGGAAAAGAACTCTACCGCACCGTCGCCGAGCGGATTTTTGACTGGCTCGAGCACGAGATGGCGGCGCCCGACGGCGGATTTTTTGCCGCACAGGACGCCGACTCCGAGGGTGTCGAGGGCAAGTTTTATGTTTTCACGCCGGATGAGCTGAAACTGCTTTTGGGCGAGGCCGAGGGGATCGAATTTAATCGCCGCTACGGTATCACACCCGAGGGCAACTTTGAGGGTAAGAGCGTCCCAAACCTGTTGAATTCCTCAATCTATCCGGATAAAGCAGACGGATTATTACAGGAAGTATACAAATACCGCAAAAAACGTCCCGCTCCGCGCACCGATCATAAAATTTTAACGGCGTGGAATGCGCTGACAGCAGCCGCATATGCCATGGCTTCTCGTCTTTTAAAATCGGAAGATTACAAGAAGACCGCGCAGAAAACGCTGGACTTTATCGAGCATACCTTATCTGAAAACGGCACATTGTTTTCCGGCGTTACCGACGGCAGACGCATCGGCCCCGGATTTCTTGACGATTACGCCTTTTTAATTTTCGCCTTGCTTCAAATGCACCAAGCGACCTTAAACGATCACTATCTCGACCGTGCCGCCGAGCTTGCCGATCACACATGGCGCTTGTTTTGGGATGAAAACAGCAGCGGATTTTTCTTCTCGGGCAGCCACAACGAAGCGCTTTTCGCCCGCCCCAAAGAGACCTGGGACGGCGCATTGCCCTCGGGCAATTCCGTGATGGCCTATAATCTCTCGCGGCTTGCATTGCTGACCGAAGACGACAAAACGGCGGAACGGGCGGAAAAGCAAAACCGCTTCATGAGCGGTGAAGCGGCTTCTTATCCGATGGGCAACGCGTTTTATCTCTGGTCACTGCTGCCGGTAAAAAAAGTGGTCTGCCGCCTGAAAACCCCGGTTGAACTCGCCGAGCTGCACATCCCGTCCGACTGGGCGTTCCGGCTGACCACCGACTCCGATTACCCCGCAGTCGACGGCAAGACCACCTATTACGTCTGCGAAAATAGATCTTGCCAACCTCCGACCACTGAGTTCCCAAAATAAGTTCTTATACTATTATCAATAAAACTTAACGATATAACCGACTGCAATATAACCACCGCAAACACCCCGCCGAAGGCGGGGTGTTTGCGGTTTAACGTTGCTTTTTTGTTACAAGCGGATTTACTTTTCGGTATTTAAAAAAGATGAATATTACTTCTTAATTCTGAGTTCTGAATTTTGAATTTATTTCGGGCATCTCCAGTCAAATGCGGGTTCCATATCCGGATAGGGATTTTCGTAAAAGCGCTTATCAAGCGGTTTACCGGTGATTTTGCTCTCCATCAAATCGAGCAGCGCGCGAAAATCCTCCGGCTTGTGGTCGTGAACGCCCGGTCTGTACTGTGAGACGATATTTTCTTTTGCCCCGAGGAATTGATAAACCTCTTTTGCGGCCATCAGCGCCTGATGACTGCCTTTGGGATTGCTCCAAATGTCGCCGTACCCCTCGGTATGCACTAAAAAGCGCGGCGCGACCAGCGCCAGTAATTGATGCTGATCGAACGGCAAAAGCGCTTCTTTGTCCCGATAATCGCTCATTTTCGGGCCGAGCCAGTGCGGAATGGTGTCCAACATCCCTGCCAGCGTCTCGCTGCGCGCATCCTGACAGTCCGGACTGTCATATCCGCTCATCCCGAAACGCCAAACCGTGACTCCGCCTCCGCCGCTGCCGTTCGGTGCGGCAAAAGCGATGCGTTCATCCACGGCAGCCGCCAATAACGCGGTTTTCCCGCCGCGCGAATGCCCCGTGACCGCAATATTCCAGGCATCGACAAACGGCATCTGCACCAGCGCGTCGACGCAGCGTAAAAATCCCCAAGCCCACCCCGCGAGCGAACCGGATTCGATGTCCGGATACACGCGATACAGCGGGGAGTTTCTCACTTCGACTTTATCATAGACATTTCGCACAATCATCGTGCGGTCGAAAACGGCGGCGATATAACCCCTTGCGTTGATCTCAGCGATCACTTCGTCGGTCATCGTTCGATAACAGCCGTCTCCGGTCAATACCACCGGCAGACGGCCTTCGTTTTTCGGTCGGTACAGCCGAAGTTCAAAGGACAGCTGCCGCTCGTGTGTCCCGGCGGTGATCAGGCAGGTGTGAATTTGAATGCCGTTGCCGGCGTTGCAGGTCTCAAAGCCGAAAACCTCCGGCTCGGGCGGCATTTTGCCGTATTCGATGTCGGTGATCAGCGTTAAAAGCGCTTTTCGCTTTTCATTCCACTCGGCAGGTGTCTTTACCCGCGTCCCGTCCGCGTTTAAAAACGGATCGGGTAGCTTTTGCAATACAGTATCTTTCATATCTTTCCCCTTTAAAAACTCAGTGAGCAGTTGGCGGTTGACAGTGTACAGTGACAATCCAATGGGAGCGGTGCTCCGGTTATCCGATGCGGCATGTTTTCTTAATTCCGAACTCTTATTTTTGAATTTGGTTTTTTATCTTCGATATAAAACCAACACCGTGCCGCTGTGCTTGTTTGAATTTTTAACGGCAATCCCCTTTTTCGCCAACGCTTTTGCATCGACTTCAAAGGTCTCTCCGGTATCGTAATCTTCGATGACATATTGCCCGCTCACAGCGTCCGGCGGCAAACAGAATACTGTTTCTTCCGTCGGGGAATCCAGCCGAAACGCGTGAAAAATCCCCACGGCATCACCGGGCGCAAATCGTTCCGTTCCCTCTATATATGAGGCGCTCCAACCGGTTCTGTCCTCCATGCTCCGAATCGGCGTGAGCGGGTGGAATACACCCGTCTGTATCAGGTTGCGATGCTTTTTGGCGAACGCGACCGCCTTTTTAATCTGTTCCTTTGTCCGTTCATCCAGTCCCGCCAACTCGCCCGAAAACGACAGATGCCCCTGCAAACAGACCTTGAGCAAAAAGTCCGGATCGACATTCTCGACCTCATCCCAAATCGCCTTTTTCGGGGTCAGCAACGGTGTGAACGGCTCCGCAAAGCCGTAATGCGGAATTTTTCCGCCCGGTTGTAAACAGCACCAGCGCATCACCCGCCCGGTCAGCAGGCGCAGGCATGCACCCTCTCCGATCCGCAGCACATCCCACGGGTTTACCGTGTCGGACATAAAACTCACATCATAGTGTTTTTGCGCCTCGGCTTCAAAACGCATGCCGCCGCTCGCACATCCCTCGAGAATCAAATTCGGGTATTTCGCCCGGATGCCGTCCATGATTTTCCAAAAACACCGCAGATAACCCATATGGGCATTGCTGCGAACATCACGCCCCAGTGTGTGGTTAAAATCGATTTTGACCCAACCCGCATCGTATCGGTCAATAATCTCACAAATCGTATCAAAGGTATATGTCGCCACTTCCTCGCGGTCGAGGTCGGGGGACAACAGCCCACTGTCGGCGATTAAAAACCAATCGGGATGCTCCAACACCATAGGCGCATTCGGCATCAGCCGTTCCGGCTCAATCCAAATGCCGAAAATCAAACCCTTTTCGCGCACTTTGTCCGCAAATTCACGCATATTCCCGTGAAAAGCACCGTCGATTTTCTCGCGCCAGTCGCCGACCTGCGCGTGCCATGCGCCCTCCAACTGCCCGTACCAACCCGCGTCCACGGTGAACGCCTCACAACCCAACTCAACTGCCTCGTCGAGCTGACGCAGCAGTTCGCCCTCGTTTAATTGATCAAAACTATGAAACCAAGTATTAAATTCCACCGGAATTGTCTTAGGATTTTGGTGCGCTGCGTCAGCCAATAAATAACGTTGGAAAGCGGCAGTCCCGGACTCTGGCGTGCCGTCAGAAAGATTCACAAACACCGCGCTTGATAGTTTTACGCTCTCGCCCGGTAAAAGTTTATATGCCAGTCCGCGCTCATCCGGACCGGTGCTGATTAATAATATCGGCGAAGCCGATGGGCTTTTGACTTCGGCGCGGATTTGCCAGTCCCCGCTCACAAGCGAATGCACCACAAGCCCTTCTCCGGTCTCGGTGTTCTTCAAAGCTATATAAGGCGTTGCGCCCTGACAGGTGCGCGCACCACGGGCAGATATCTCAAAAGCGCCGTGGGTCAGTTCCCGCCAACTGCCCTGATTCTCCCTTGTCCACTCGTTGGATTGGATATATAAATCAAAGCAACCGGAAAACGCGGTAACCGCATTGTAACCGAATATCGTCATCGGGGCAGTCCCGCTGTTGATGATCTTATCTTCGCGTTCAATGACCCCCGCTGTCTCTTTCCAGCGCACCTGCACCGTCAGACCCGATGAAAGCGCATAAGTCGCAATCAACCCGTTTTCCTGTTGTGTAAACGAACCCTCGGCGTCCCGACCGTCAAAGCAGCCGTGCTCCGTCTTTAACGAAAATGCGACGCCGTTGTTGACCGTTGTTTTTATTCCGGCCAGCGAATGAAAGACAAGCGTTCCGTTATCAAGGGTATATTTCAAATTACTGTTTTCGAACCCTGTTATGTACGCCATACCGCCCTCCTGTTTACACCTGTTTCTTGTTATCCATTTTAACCATAGGGCAGCTTCGTTGTCAACCATTTCGCCGATAATTGAATTACGAACGGCTTTTTTTAGGCGGACGGGCAGGTTTTGCGGCGGGATTATCGATCACAACGCCGAATTCATTAAACCGTGACCCGTGACAGGGGCAGTCCCACGAGTGCTCATATGCATTCCATTTTAACGCACACCCCAAATGCGAACAGCGATTGGCCTTGGGGTTTAAAATATTGACAAGCGTTTCGCCGAGATTGATAAAAAGCTGTTTTCGCAGCACGCTGCGCCGAGGTGTAAACACCTCTGCATACGGATTTTCCCGCCCGGTGAGCATGTCCGCCAAAATATCCGAGGCGACCATCGACGAGGTCATACCCCATTCATTAAACCCCGTGGCGGCATAAAAGTTCGGCGTGGCGGGGCTGTATTGCCCGATATACGGAATACCGTCGAGCGACATGCAGTCCTGCGCCGCCCAAACATATTTTTCTTTTGCATCCGGGAATTGCGCGCGGCAAAACGCTCTGACCGCTTCAAAACCCCCACCCTCTTTGCCGGTTCTGTGATCTCCGCCGCCGACGATCAATAAGTCCTTATAATTGCGCAGATACATTCCGTCCGGCGTGGTATCGGTAAATGTCGCGCCCAGATTGGGGGCGTTGTCAAGCGCAGTAACAAACGAACGCATTTGAAACATCTTTATAAAAAACATCCCGCGCCGGTCGATAAACGGAAAATGTGTCGCCATCACGACCCGTTTGGCCTTGATGTCGCCGTGGGTGGTATAAGCGGTCATCTCGCCGCTGTCAATGCCGTCCACCGCATAGACAAAGCTGTTTTCGCGAATGTTCAATCCGCGTGCAATCCCGTATAAAAACTTTAACGGGTGAAATTGCGCCATGCCGGGATAAACCACCGCGCCTTGAACTTGGAACGGCAGCGTCGTCTCGGAAATAAACCGCGCCGGAAAACCCAGCTTGTTCACCGCATCGGCTTCCCGCTTCAGCGGTTCGGGATCTCCGGTCGTGTATTGAATGGACGGCCTCTCTTCAAAGTCGCAGGGGATTTCCCGCGCAAGCGTCCGAAACCGCTTGACCGCACGCAAGTTGGCGTTTAAATACCCTTTCGCTTTTTCCTCGCCGAATTGTTTGATCAGTTCCGAATAAGCCGTGCTGTGCTGCGCCGTTAAGACCGCAGTCGTGCCGCCGGTTGTGCCGCTCCCGATGGTTCTCCCCTCGAGTAACAAATATTCGACACCGCGCCGATGCAGTTCATAGGCGCACAAAAGCCCCGCCATCCCGCCGCCGATGATCAGCACATCGGTCGAGATGTTTTGCGAAAGCCGTTCAAATTGCGGCGGTACTAAATCTTGTTCCCATACGGATTTCACGGTGCATCCTCCGATTCAAGTTTATTATCGGTAGTATGCGCCTTTTCAATAAAATATCGCGCGGAAGTTCCCCACCGCGCAATATTTTTATCTTGATTTATTTTACTCGCTATTCCTCCGTATTCGTTTGAACCGCTGAATAGTCCAGTGCGTTCTGATAGAAAGTATCGACCGAAAATTCTATCGGTGTCGGGACTATATAGTTTTTTTCTTTAATCACACCGGTTCTTTTTAACCCTTGGCTCTCAATCGTATCTCCGATGGTGTAGAGCGTACCGTAACCCCAGTACCAGATGCTCCCGTCGGTTTTTTCGGCGAAATGCAACCCGACTGTCTCAGGGAACAGACGCTTGACTTCATCCATGATTTTGGTCGGCTGATAGTATTGTGCATCTCCGGTATTGGTGCGCTTGTAGATGTCCTCCATACTCATATCAGCATCGATATAACTGACGCCATTACCTAAAGTACCTTTATCGGCATATCCCCACGACCACAGCGTGTTGTCGGTCTTTAACACAAAAAGCCCCATGTCGCTGTATCCGATTTGTTTGACATCCGTCATAACGAGCGTCGGTGTCGCCATGTACTCGGAATATCCTGACATCTGCATTTTACCGTCCCCGCCTGTCAGCAATATGTCATTGTAATTCCGTCCGCAGGCATAGAGGTTGTGGTCCTCGGTCAAATAAAACGTGGTCAAAGTCGAAGCCCACGCATCAATGACGTGATCCGCCAGTTTATACGGCTCGGTGAGCACACAGTCATATGTCTGAGTATCCAAGTCGCCGTGTTGGCCGTTGCCGCACTGTCCGAATTCATTGCCGCCGCAGGCCCACAAGCTGCCGTCGGTCTTTAAAAACAACGTCGCAGCACTGGTCGTCGACTCTGCCACAATTCTCTCAACCCCATCCATGAATTTCTGGGGTTGTTCCCCAATTTCCGCAGTAATGCCATTAACCAAGAACGTCCAGACGCTGCCGTCGTTTTTTATCGCAAAATACTTGTATCCGGCGGCAAAATCCTTGACATCGGTCATCACCAACTGACCGCAGTCCTTGTAAGCGATGGTTGACATTTTGCTTTCCCCTTGAGGCATTGTATGCAGTTCTCCGTCCTTAGTCAGATACAGTGAGAAGTCCATTTTGGCGACATTTTCTCTGACAACATGCGGCACGCAAGTATCGTTTTCATATTCCATGCTCCATTCGATAATCTCTCCGCTCTTCGTCAGCGCTCTGTTTCCGAGCCGTAGCACATAGGCGACATCGGAATAGATTTTTGTCGGGACGTTATTATAAACAATCTCCGTCCCCTGCCCGAGAGAGAGCCCGGGAAAATACTCTCCTTCGCTGACATTGCGCTGGTCATACCCCCAGGTATACAGATCGCCGTTGCTGTCGACAAACGACCCGGCTTTCATGGTCATAAATACCTGAGGCAGCCCGCCCGTTTGAACAGCCGAACATCCGGCGAGCAAAAATAATCCCGCCAAAATAAAAATAAACAGTTTTTTCATAATCAATCCTCCTATCAATAAATGTTGTGGATTCCGAGCTGTCGGAAACGTCTCATCAAAAGTCGATGCATCCCATTTTATGAGTGTTTTCCTCTATTTGGATTTTAATGCCGCAGCACAATCCCGTATCCCCTGTCGAAATTGATAATCGTTTACCGCACAAAACGACCCCAAATTGCGGGTTTATGCTAACCCGCAGTATTGCAATTCACTTGTTATGCCCGTATTTCCCGTCCTGTGTGTTTACATTTTACACCATTTACCATGGTATTGTCAATATTTTGAAATAAACATATTCAAATCTTCTTGTAATCACCTTATTGTCTTCACATTCATTCTCAAAACTCTATCGCTTCCATATAAAAAGACCGGCGTTTTCCCGCCGGTCTTTGTCATTTTGAATGGAACCAACTAACGCCTTTGGTTGGCGAAAACGAAGAATCTCTGATGCGGTTGACTGATCCCCAATCAATACTCCGCAACGCCCTCATACACCAGTTTGGTGTCTCCGGTCAGCGTAATGCATTCGTCGGTGTAGTTGACCGTCAGATCGCCGCCGCGCAGCTTGACCGTGATGTCCTCGCCCTTGGCGCAGAAGCCGTTTTCGACCGCCGCGACCACCGCCGCGCAGGCGCCGGTGCCGCAGGCCATGGTCTCGCCGTTGCCGCGCTCAAAAACCCGCATTTTGATGGTGCTCTTGTTGACGAAGCGCACAAACTCGGTGTTTACGCGCTCGGGAAAAATATCGGCGTTTTCGAACTGCGGGCCCACGGTTTCGATGTCGATGCCATCCACGCGGTCGCAAAAGACCACACAGTGCGGGTTTCCGACATTGACACAGGTGATATGATAGTCCTTGCCGCCGATCTCGACCGGATAATCGATCACTTTTTCGGCCTTGATGGTGGTCGGAATATTCTTTGCGGTCAGATTGGCCTTGCCCATCTCGACGCTGGCATAAGTAACCTTGTTGTTGCGCGCATAGAGCTTAAGCTTGCGAATGCCGCTTGCGGTCTCGATAGTTGCAGTGTCTCTGCCGATAAAGCCGTTATCGTATAAATACTTGCCGACCGAGCGGATGCTGTTTCCGGCCATCCGACCCTCGGATCCGTCGCGGTTGAAAATGCGCATTTTTGCGTCGGCGATTTTGGATTTTTCGATTAACACCAGCCCGTCGCCGCCTACGCCGTAATGCCGGTCGCACAGATCGATGCACAGCGATTCGGGACAGGTGATATGCCCGTCAAAATTATCGATAAAGATGTAATCGTCGCCCGTGCCCTGCATCTTCATAAACTTAGTCGTCAGCTTTTCTTTGCGCATGTGGTTGATGTCGACGAGCTCGGTATTGCCCAAGTTAAAGCGGCTGCGCAGAATGTCCGCGGCGGCGTTTGCCGTGTCGAGCGAGGTAAAGCACGGCAGCGACAGCAACAGCCCTTTGCGGCTGAGCGCGATAAAATCTTCAACGCTCTCATCCATCAGCGCGCCGGTGTAGACCACAAAACTGATCTTTCCGCTTTCGAGCAGGTCAAACGCGTCTTTTTTCACGTTATTTACCGCCGCGACGTCGATGCCGAGGTCACGGATGGCCTCTGCGGTGTCCGGCGTGGCGTAGAGTTCGAATTTTAAATCGTCCAGCTTTTTCGCCAGCGACACGATTTCAAACCGGTCGTGGACGTCGACACTGATAAACACGCCCGCCGGTTTTCCGGGTGCGGGCGCTCTCAGGTGTTTGCCCGAGGCCGCGATGCCTTTGAAAAGCGCTTCGTTCAGCGTTTTTCCGATGCCGAGCACTTCGCCCGTGCTCTTCATCTCGGGGCCGAGATACGCGTTCGCATCGGCCAGCTTTTCAAAGGAGAACACCGGCACTTTGACCGCGAAATAGGGCGGGATGCGATATAACCCGATGCCGTAACCGAGCGAGGCCAATTCTTTTCCGACCATCACTTTGGCGGCTAAATCTGTCATCGGAACGCCGGTCACCTTGCTGATATAAGGCACGGTGCGCGAGGCGCGGGGGTTGACTTCGATCACATAGAGTTCGCCCTCGCTGATTAAATACTGGATATTGACAAGCCCTTTTGTGCCGAGCGCCAGCGCGAGTTTTGTCGAACAATCGATGATGGTCATCATCATCTTGTCGCTGATGCTGTAGGGCGGATAGACGGCAATCGAGTCGCCGCTGTGTACGCCCGCGCGTTCGATATGCTGCATAATGCCCGGAATCAGCACATCGCGCCCGTCGGAGATCACATCGACCTCGAGCTCCGTGCCCGGCATGTATTTATCGACCAACACCGGATTGTCGATGCCCTGCGCCAAAATGCGCTCCATATAAATCCGGACTTCGTTTTCGTCGTGCACGATTTTCATATTCT